>JAITOJ010000087.1 GCA_031290005.1 Treponema sp.
TAATATTGGTTGTTATAGGTATAACAGCAATGACAATAGCATTTTCATTATTATTTAGCATATTTGCTAGAAAAATAAAATTTATTAAAAAATATGTGCTGTAAATAATATAAACAAAAGCAACTTCGCCTCAACGAGGCTGCCGAATTTCTATTTTTACGCAAACCTTGTTCTTTTGTAAAATCATAAAAGAGACTTGTAAGCGATATTATGGCATGATTCAGGCCGAATCGGCAGGTTTCCTCGCTTTATTCCGTCCTTATTTCCCATATGTATCCCCCAAGGGCGCCATGCATTTGCCGATATTGTGTATCATACAGAATATGAGCCATTGCGCGTTCACTTTCGCCTTGCCCCGAAGCGTAAACCGGTTCATCTTTTTGCAATACGTGATGTCGGAAAACACGGCTCTATTATCTGCATAGTGCTAGTTATGCTTTCCCTGAAATAAGTTTTGGCGGTTTTGGTGTGGATATATTTTTTATTATCAGTGGTTTTATTATTGCCTTTATGGTAACAAAAAACACTGAAAATTTTCTGTTAAAAAGAATTATTAGAATTGTACCATTGATTGGCTTGTAACATTTTTAACTATAGTATTTATGGGTTTAATATCTCAAATAATAGAAATATACAGACAGGAATACCGTCTTTAATACTTGTTAAATATATTGATAAACCACTGCAAAATAAATTAAGAAGTATAATAAAAAAGTATCAAAAGCAGCGTATTAGTCCTCTACAGGAATAATACCGCACCATGCCGATTCTATATTTTCACCAAAAGCAAATAATATATTTACACAAAATAATACATCGCAGAATATTATTTTCATTACTTAATTTTGCGGCGAACCTGACTTGAACAGGCACAGCTCGCGCCACCAGCACCTCAAGCTGGCGTGTCTACCAATTCCACCATCGCCGCAGGAATGGACATACTATAATAAAAAAATAAAAATGTGTCAACAATATAAATTTTTTTATTTTTTTGCGAATTTGCCTCAGAAAATGTCCAAAAACGCAAAAAAAACTCCATAATATAAGGTGTGACAAAACTACTTGAATAGAGTAGAATACTTTTTGAGCGAGGTACAATATGGCAGTTGAAACGAACGCGCCGGATACGGCGTCTGAAAAATTGAAAGCCCTTGAAGCGGCTCGGCTTCAGATTGAAAAGCAGTTTGGACAGGGTTCCCTGATAAAACTGGGAACCAATGTCAACGCGGCGGGGTTTGACGTGGTTCCCTCCGGGTCTCTCCTGCTGGACGAGGCCCTGGGAATCGGCGGCTATCCCCGGGGGCGGATTATCGAAATGTTCGGCCCCGAGTCTTCCGGCAAGACCACCCTGGCGCTCCACGCCATCGCGGAGGCGCAAAAACTGGGGGGCATTGCGGCGTTTATCGACGCGGAGCACGCCCTTGACCCGGCGTACGCCAAAAATCTGGGGGTCAACATCGACGAGCTGTGGGTCTCCCAGCCCGATACCGGCGAGCAGGCCCTGGAAATCGCCGAAAGTCTGGTGCGTTCCGGCGCGGTGGACATCATCGTCATTGACTCCGTAGCGGCCTTGGTCCCCCAGGCGGAAATCGAAGGCGAGATGGGAGACTCCCATATGGGACTTCAGGCCCGGCTCATGAGCCAGGCGCTGCGCAAACTCACCGCCACCATCAGCAAGTCCAAGACGATTCTGGTGTTCATCAACCAGCTCCGCATGAAAATCGGGGTCATGTTCGGCAATCCCGAAACCACCACCGGGGGGAACGCCCTCAAGTTTTATTCATCCGTACGGCTGGAAATCCGGCGTATTGAGTCCATCGACGTCAAGGGCAACGAGGACGCGGTGGGTAACCGGGTGCGGGTGAAGGTGGTAAAAAACAAAGTCGCCCCACCGTTCAAAAAGGTGGAGCTGGATATTTACTTTGGCAAGGGCGTGTCCGCCACGGCAAGCCTGCTGGATTCAGCGGCGAAACACGGTTTTATCGAAAAAAAAGGCGCCTGGTACGCTACGGAGACGGAAAAAGTGGGGCAGGGTAAGGAAAACGCCATTGTCTACCTGGAACAGAATCCCGAATTTGCCAAAGACGTTGAACGGAAAATCCGGGAAAAATTGTTCCCCGGACAGATTCTGAAGGTAAAAACCAGCGCCGGCGCGGCAGCGGCCAAACCGGCCCCGGCTTCCAAAACAACGGACTCAAAGGCAACAGCAAAAGCGGCGGCGGAAAGCGTGGAAGAGCCGGTCCCCGTGGAAAGCGGTGCGGCGGACGAGAAGCCGCCGGAGGATTTGTTTTAAGCGCCTATCTCTTCCCAAATCAAGCGCGAAACCTGTTCCATTGACTGGGCGGCGTCCAGGCGGATGATTTTCATGCCCGGCGCCGCCTGTTCGTATTCGGCGATTACCAGGCGGTATTCCGCGGCGGTTTTTTCCAGAAAATCCCGCTTTTCGTAAATCTCGGTGACGGAACGCCCGGCGATGCGCGCGAGGGAAAGGGCGGGGTCAATGTCAAAAAAAAAGAGTTTTTCAGGCAGAGGAAAAAGGCTGTTAAGCAATTTGGGCAGTTCCCGGCCACAGGCGGCGCTTTGATAGGCAAGGCTGGAAAAAAAATACCGGTCTGATATCACGGTTTTGCCTGCATTGAGGGCTTTGACCACGCTGTTTTTGCCGTAAAGATGCTCCCAGCGGTCGGCGGCGAACAGAAAAGCGGCAGTTTCCGGTTCCGCAGCCTCTTCCCCGGAAAGGATGGTGCGGAGGAAGCGACCGGTGGCTTCCCCGGTGGGTTCGCAGGTGAACACGAACCGGTTTTCGGTTTCTCTCCCGGCGAGCTTTTTTTTGAGCAGATCGATTTGGGTTGAAGTTCCGGAACCGTCAATTCCTTCAAATACAATAAAGTTTGTCAAAATCCCCATAAAGTCCCCTATAAAAAAAATATAAAAAACGATATAATATACGACAAAACGGATGAAAATTCAGGCAATAAAACACAGCATCGGCAACGCCCTCTTTCTGGCCGTTATTTTTTCGGCCTTTTTGCTCATTTATCCGATATACAACCGCCTGCAATCCGAACTTGACGTTCGCAGGATTTTATACATACAAAAACTGGAAAACTTCGCGGGCATTGGCCTGTCTTACCGTTCCCTTTCGCCCAGTATTTTAGCCGCTTTCCGGGTAAAAGATATAGTGGTCTATGATCCGGAAACGAAAAAACCGCTTTTAACAATTGACCGCGCCGTGATTTTTTACGATATACGCCGTCTCCTGACCGGCGATTTTGATCACGCCTTTACTCGTCTGATAGTTTCCGGGGCCGCTATCGACTACGACGAATTTTCCGGCGCCAGGGTAAAAACAAAACTGCTGGAACTGCTAACAAACCGGAACAAAGAGCCCGCTTCATTTTCACTTCCCTTTGACGTGCAAATCCGGGGGATTACCCTGCGATATACCGGGCAGTATGCGGAAGGCAGTGCGGCAATCAAATCCCTTTCGTACTTGTCAGGTCAGGGAATTTTCGGGGAAATAAAATTGCGCGGTTCTCTTTCGGCGTCTTTGACCGAAGCGGGGAAGGCAAAAGTACCGGAAACCGCAAGGAGGGCGCTGGACAATCTGGCATCCGTTTTTTCCCTTTCAGTCTCCCTCTCGCCAAAACTTGCGGGGAGCCACGCTTCGGTCAGCCTGGAATCCCTCAGAACCAGGGATTTTCAGGCGGCAAAATTAAACCTCCTGGCTGAATATACCGGGAACACTATCCGTGTTTCTTCCCTGCAAACAGGTTTTCCCTTTTTTTTTATCGCCGAAGCTCCGGTTTCCCTGGACAGTCTGAATATCCGCCTGCAAGCTCAGGCGTTCAATCCCTTTGCCATGATTACTGTTGCCGGGGATTATCCTTGGGTCAGACAGATTGCGGGAACCACATTCTCCGGTTTGTATACCCTCAGTCTTTCAGGCCCGCAAAATAGTTTTGACTACACCGCTTCCGGCAGCCTCCGCCTTCCGAACCGGATTGTGCCCGGCGGCGGAAGCGTTTCGTACAACATCCGGGGGAATAGAGAAAGCCTCACGCTGTCGTCTCTGAACATTGCCATGAAACAGATGGACGCATCATTTGAAGGCAGCGTAAATCTGAAAACTATGCAGCCTTCCGGGACAATGGATATTAAACGGCTTACCCTTTGGAACGGCAATCAAATCAGCGCGGAAGCTTATTTTGACCCCATTCCCGGCGGGGTGCTGTGCTTTCTGCCCCAGGTTTTCTTGGGAGACCGGACCCTCACAGCGGTGCAGGCCACGGTGATTCCCCAAAATCAGTCGGCGGATTTTTCCATTGAGGCCTCCGATTATTCACACTACGAATACGACGTTCCCGCCCTTATCAGGATTGACGGTAGTTTGCTTTTCACCGAAGGTTACTTTGTCCAGGCTCATATTTCTACACAAAACTTCTTTGTTGACTCCCTGCTGCGTCTGGGCGCGGTTTTTCTCCCCCAGGACTACGCCGCATACCTTGAAAATGCCGCGCCATATACTGAGCCGTATATACTGACCAACGAAATCTATGTTTCCACGGATTTTTCCTCCGTGTCTTACAATATTCCCTATTCGATTTTGGCGAATACCCGCAAAGACCGGCAGTTCGCGGTCTTTGCGGCAGACGGGAACGAAACCTCGGTGCATCTTTCCCAGTTTGACGGAATTTACGCCAACCAGATAGTCCGGGCAACCATGCAGGCGGATATTTCACCGGACTACTATGATTTGTTTTTTGTTACTGACCTCACCCTAAACCGGATTCCCTACAGTTTTTCCGGCAACTTTGTTCCAGGCGTCATGATCGGGGTTACTGGAAGTTACGGTTTTGCCGCTTCCGTGTTGTTTCCTGAAAATAAAGGAGAATCTTTCACTGGGTCACTCAAAATGGGAAATTTCCCCATTGCTATTGGACAATATATCGCCGCCCTTTCTACGGATATTTCCCTGATCCGCAGCAGAAACAATGAACCCTTATTACTTTTTCCGCAATTGGAAATTACCGAACTGTCCGACTCGTTTTCCCGTAATCCACGGCTGATTCTTTCCGGCAGCGCCAATCAGCGTTCAGCCAATTTTGAATCCATCTCGTTTGCCGATACCGCTTCGCAATTGAACGGCAGCGGTACGGTCAGTTGGAATATAACCGGAAATGTCCTCAATTCCGCTTCCGCGCTTCTGCAAATGGTAAATCCGGCTTCCCCGGAACGGTACGACTTGAATATAAGCGTCTCCAATCCGAACAGGACTCCTTTTTCTTTGCGGGCAGCACAAGAGGACTATGTTTTTTCAGGCGCCGGGACTATCGCTTCCCTGCCTACCGGACGGTTTTTGGCAAATCAGCAGCCCAACAATACCATCAGCCTTCAAATGTATGCCTGGGGTACTTTTCATGATCCGAATATTACTGCCCAGGTTACAGACTCTTCGGGTATCCTCGGTATTGTCCCTCTTGCCGCACAGGGTCAGATAAGCTTGTCCGGTAAATCTTTGCGGATTTCCCAGGCAAGTCTTGATTCCGGGCCGCATTCGTTCAGAAACCTGGAGCTTGATTTCTCCCTTGATACCTTTGACGGTTTCGCCCGCTCTCTGTATAATTTGAATCTGGGGGCCAATTCCATATCCGCTCCGCTTGTTTTCACGTTTGAATCCGGTTCTTTTCCTGAAGACTTTGCTCTGGAAATCTCTTCCACAGGTTTTACCAGCGCCCTTTTTGATAAGCCGAAACCCCTGATATTGGATATTATCCGCACTTCGGACAGGCTCGACCTTTTGACGGTCAATACCGGCGCGCTCCGGGGCTGGCTCACTGATTCAGGAGATATGTCCTTTACCGCAGGCGGCGAAATGCCGGTGAAATTTGTTTTAACCGGTCAAATCCGGCAAAACAATCTCAACCTGGATATGAAAAACCTTACGGCAGATATGTCCGCTTTTTCAAAACTCATTGCCTATCCGCCCATAACGGTATACCGCGCCCTGGTGAATGGGAATATGCATATTGGCGGCACCTTGCAATACCCTGAGTTTTCCGGAAGACTGACGGGAAGAAATATAGAAATTGCATCTCCGGCCTATGTTACAGAAAACGTAATTGCTTCAAGCGCTTCCTTTGAGATTGAAGCAAATCAATTAGCGCTGGAAATGCCGGTGAGTTTCACGTCCGATTCTGGCGGTATACTTCTGGAGAGTTTGGAATTGCTGATGGACGGTTGGAGATTCGAGCGGCTTGGTTTGAAAATCAGCACACCAAAAAATATCTATCTTCCTGCGGAAGTAAGCCTTCCTTTAATTCACATTACCGCCCAGGGGGGGTGTAATTTGGATATTCAGCTTTCTCCTGAAACCGTGTTTGTCAGCGGTTCGGTATTCGCCCAAAATGGCACGATAGAAATAGCCCAGATTCAGGGAGAAGAAGGCGCTTCTTCCGCTGACAGCCGGGATCCCCTGGCTGTGGATATTGAACTTGCGATTACTACCGGAAACCGGCTGCAAATGTCGGTGGCTCAGATCATCCGGGGACTGATTACTCCGGGAACCTCCGTATCGGTGAGGCTTGATTCATCGGCAAATATGCTGACTGTCCAGGGGGACGCCATACTTCGGGGCGGGGAAATCGAATACTTTAACCGGACATTCTACATTCGGGAAGGGCGGGTTTCCTTTGACAGACACGATGCCACCTTTGACCCTGTGCTGACTATCCGGGCGGAGACCCGCGAGCAGGATGCCGAAGGCGAACAGGTGCGGATTATCCTGTCCGCGGTGAATCAGCGCCTCAGCGAGTTTACCGCGGTCTTTTCATCGGTTCCGGCGAGGTCTGAGGCGGAAATCATGGCCCTGCTTGGACAAATGCTTACCGGAGGGGATGCGGAAGACCCCAGTTTTTTGCTGGGCATGGGAGTTAACTTTCTTGCACAGCAGATGGTTGTGCGAAGAATGGAAGCCGGATTGCGCGACTTGTTAAAATTTGATATATTCTCCCTGCGGACTATGGCGGTACAAAATATTATTGAAAATCAGTTAAATTCCGTGAAAACTCAAAAGAATATGGCGGGTATCCTTTTTGATAACACGACGGTTTATATCGGAAAATATTTTGGAGGATCTGTTTATGGTGACATTCTTGTGCATATTCTGTATAATGAAGCGCTGGAATTGTCTAACCCTGATTCCGGGGGGATTTTAATCCAGCCGGAGATCGGGTTGGAACTGAATTCGCCTTTCCCGGCGTTCCCGGTAATCCGGCTGAGTCTTGCCCCCGAATTTGGGGGCAATGAACTGACTCCGGCCACATTCGTATCGGCTTCGTCGATTACTTTGACCTGGAAGTTGAGTTTATAAGTTTGATGTATTTAGGAGCATATATGCGAAAACCCTTAGCAATGATATTTTTATGCGGTCTGCTGGCTGCCGGATTATACGCGCAAATGGCGGATGACTGGTATTATAATAAAAATATCAGAAAAATCGAGTTTACGGGTCTCAAAAATGTAAGACTATCCGATGTGGAAGGGGTCACCAAATCCTTTGTAGGCAAACCTTTTACTGATGACCTTTATTCCGATATTCTGAGCCGGATTTACGCCCTGGAGTTTTTTGACGATATTACCCCGTCTAGTCTTCCGGCAGATACCGCCAATTCGACTCTTATTCTCCGGTTTGAGGTGGTCGAACGACCGATAGTGTCAAGAATCACTTTCAGCGGCAACAAACAAATTCGCACAACGGAATTGAAAGAGAAAGTTTCCCTCAAAGAAAAAGATGTGTTCGTGTCCACGAAAGTATTGCTGGACGAACGCGCAATCCGTGATCACTATCTGGGAAGCGGCTATACCGATGTGTCCGTTTCTTCCCGGACAGTGGCGGGGGAAAACGGCGTTAGTCTCACCTTCATCATCGACGAAGGCGCCGCGACCGTGGTCAGTTCCATTCTGTTTCAGGGTAACCGGGTATTCCCGGAACGTACCCTGAAAGGGAAGCTGGAAACCAAAGAAGCGGGCTTTTTGCGCAAGGGAGTTTTTCAGGAATCACTGCTTGAAAAGGACAAGCAGACTATTCAGGCCTATTATCATGACCGTGGTTATATTGACGCGATTATCCTGGATGTGACCCGCGAACTCGCTTTTAATGAAAAAGAAAGCCGCAACGAGCTTACTATTGTCTTTATTATTCAGGAAGGGGCGCAGTATACCTATGGCGGTTCCACGTTTACGGGAAACGAGATTTTTCCCACTGAAAAACTGGAATCCCTGATTACCCTGAAATCGGGGGATGTGTTTAATCAGACCAAATTCCAGGGTTCGGTCATGACGGTGGCGGATTTATATTATGAAAACGGTTATACCGCCAACACATTTCAGCCGGAAGCGGAAAAAAATACGGAACGGCGGCAGGTGTTTTACCATTTCACCATCGTGGAGCGTCCACGGAGCCACATTGAAAATATTATTATCCGAGGCAACGACAAAACAAAAGATTATGTCATTCTGCGGGAGCTGCCCATTGAATCGGGAGATATTTTTTCAAAGGCAAAAATAACTAACGGGCTGCGCAATTTATATAACCTTCAATTTTTCTCTGCCATTGTGCCGGACATTGTGCCGGGGTCGGAAGAAAATTTAGTTGAACTGGTGTTCAATGTGGAAGAACAGTCAACCACTTCTGTGCAGTTCGGCATGACTTTTTCCGGGGTCACCGAACCGGATAGTTTCCCGATTTCGCTTTTTTTGCAGTTTCAAGATACCAATATTTTGGGTACCGGGAAAACAGGCTCCCTCAATCTAAACTTGGCTATTGACGAGCAGTCAGCTACCCTGGGCTATGGAGATTCCTGGGTCTTCGGAATTCCTCTGGATATTTCGGTTTCCGCTTCGGTCAGCCACAAGAATCTGACCACTCTGCAAAATGTGTATTTTCCCGGCGGTCGGGATTATTCCACGTACTACATGAACTATCAGCAGTTAGAGTTTTCACTGAGCGCCGGGGTGGGCCGGCGGTGGTTTCCGGACTTTGCCATTGTGCGGCTTGCGGGGGGCATCGGAAGCAGTTTGCTGCGGAACTATTATGACAACGGTTTATACGAGCCTTATGACTCCACGATCGCCGATTATGTGGGTTCCTTTGGGTTAAAAAATTCAGTGTACGCGGCTTTTTCTCTGGACGGTCGGGATATTAACTATGACCCTTCAAAAGGCTGGTTTACCAGCCAGCGAATTTCCTGGACAGGGCTGCTTCCTCAGCCTGTGGAAAACGAGTTTTTTCTGAGAACGGATACCAAAGCCGAAGGATATATTACCTTGTTCGATTTCGCGGTCAGTGAAAGCTGGTCTTTCAAATGGGTGCTTGCGGGTTTTGCAAATCTTTCTTTTCAATTTCCGGTCAATGAGAAATACATCGGCCAAACCAGTAAGTTGTATATCGACGGTATGTTTAACGGTCGGGGTTGGAACAGCTTGTACAGTTCGCTCCGCGGGGAGGCAATGCTGAGCGGTACTGCGGAACTCCGGATGCCCCTGGTACCGGGCTTGCTTTCGTTCGATTTTTTCTTTGATGCGGCCGCGATAAAGCCAAAAGCCGAGGATTTATTTTCCGGTTTGGCCCTGGATAATTTTTATTTCAGTTGGGGGCCGGGATTCCGCTTTGCCATGCCCCAGTTCCCGCTCAGATTTTTGTTCGCCAACACGTTCAAGTTTGACGAAAACAATCAGTTTTACTGGCGGAACGGCAAAGGCCCGGAGTGGCAGTTTGTGTTGTCCTTTAATATTGTGAACAGATAGCGGAGGTTTTATATGAATAGGTTAAAAAAAGTAGTCTTTGGCGGAATTTTATTTTGCCTCTGTTCGCTGGGGATTTTTAGCCAGCAGATTACCAAATTCGCCGTGGTGGATACTTCCCGTGTCTATACGGCGTATTACCGCAATACCGCACCTATACGGAATTACGAGTCAAAGCGGGCTGATTTCCAGAAAGAGATAGACAAACAGACCGATGAATTAAAAAAAATGCAGACCCAAAAACTGGAATATGAAAAAAATGGTAACACCGCGGCGTCGCTCAGGCTTGAAGATGAAATCAGAAAAAAAACTGAATTCGTTACCGAATATTCCAACGCGAAGAATATTGAACTGGAAACGCTCAGAACCAATCTGCAAAGCTCCGACGCCTTTTATCAAAAACTCTACGACACTTTGGCAAAAATCGCCGAAAGCGAAGGATACAGCATGATTTTGAGTTTGCAGCAAAACAACGGTATTCTATGGTATAGTCCCGCCGTAGACATAACCGATATGGTGATAACGGCCCTGGGATTATAAGGGGGTGAGTGGGTCATGGCGGATACGCCGCTCATGAGTCAATACCAGGCCGTCAAAGCTGAGCACCCCGATGACGTACTTTTTTTCCGGCTTGGTGATTTTTACGAAATGTTTGACCAGGATGCCGTGGAGGTGTCCCGGCTCCTGAATCTGACTCTTACCAAACGGGTGGGGAGCCCCATGTGCGGTATTCCCTACCACGCGTCCAAAATTTATATTGCCCGCCTGCTCCGGCTGGGAAAGAGAATCGCCATCTGCGAGCAGACTTCGGCTCCGGAGGCGGGGAAGGGGCTGACGGAACGAAAGGTCATTGAGGTGATTACTCCCGGCAGCGCGGTGGAGGAAGAATACCTGGAAGGCGGCTCCCCCAATTACCTGGCGGCCCTGTGCGGCGGCGAGGCCGGGCGGGGCGAGCCGGAAAAAACCGGGTTTGCCTACATCGACGTGAGCACCGGCAGCTTTTTTGCCACCAGTTGGAACACCGCCGATATGGAAGAGGAATTCGCCCGGGAACTGGGGCGGTGCGGTCCCCGCGAATTGCTGCTCCCCCAGGGTCTGCAAACCAACCCAGTGGTGGCGGCTATTCTGCGGGGCAGGGCGGACATCGCCGTGTCCTGGGAACCGGACTGGCTGTTTGCCCCGGCTCAAGGCTACAAGCGGCTCACCGCCGCCTTTGGGGTGGCCAACCTGCGCTCCTTTGCCCTGACCGAAAACTCCCCGGAGGTGAGCGCCGCGGGATTCCTGCTGGATTATCTGGAGAAGCGGGCCAACTCGGCCCTGCCTCACGTAACGGGCATCAAGGTCTACCGGGACACGGACTATGTGCTCATCGACGACGCGTCTCGGCGCAACCTGGAAATCGAAGGGAACCTGCGGGACGGCGGGCGGGCCTACACCCTCATGGAAGCCGTCAATTACACCCAGACCCGTATGGGCAGCCGTCTGCTCCAAAGCTGGCTGGCCTTTCCTCTGCACGACCGCAAGGCCATTCTGGCCCGGCAGGATCAGGTGCGCAAATTCGTGGACCATGGGCGCAGGCGGCAGGGGGTGCGGGAGCTGCTGGGCGCCATTCTGGATATCGAGCGGCTGGCGGGGCGGCTGGCCATGGACAGGGCGCACCCAAAGGACGTGCAGGCCCTGCGGAAAAGCCTGGAGTCCTGGCTGGCTGTGCGGAAAATCGTGGACGAAATCGACTTTTCCGGCATCGACACCGCTCCGGCGGCGGAGATGATCGACCTGATTAACCACGCCATCCTTGACGATCCGTCCACGCTACTGACCGAGGGGAACATCATCAAGCCGGGGTGGTCGCAGACCCTTGACCGCTACCGGCAGCTTCAGGGGAACTCCGCCTCGGTAATGGAACAATACATCGACAGCGAACGGCGCGCCACGGGGATTGGGAATCTCAAAATCCGCTCCAACCGCATGATCGGCTACTACATCGAGGTGAGCCGGGGGAAGACGCGGAGCGTGCCGGAGCATTTTATTCTGCGCCGCACCCTGGTGAACGCGGACTGTTACACTACCAAGCGGCTTGAGGAACTGGAACGGGACCTGAACAGCGCGGAAGAGAACCTGGTGGAGGAGGAGCAACGGCTGTTTACCGACATCCGGGATCGGCTGAAAAAGCATCTGCGCTTTTTGTTCAACGCGGCCCAGGAAATCGCCTTTACCGATGTGACCGCTTCCTTTGCCCATGCGGCATCCCAGCACGATTACGTGTGCCCCGTGGTGGACGATTCGGCGGCCTTCAGCGTTACGGCGGGGCGGCATCCGGTGGTGGAGCGTCATCTGCTTTCCGGTGAGTTTGTGCCCAACGACACCTGCTTTGAGGGGGGCAAGACCTTGGCCTTGATTACCGGCCCCAACATGGCGGGGAAAAGCACCTATCTGCGGCAAAACGCCCTTATCGCCCTCATGGCCCAAATCGGTTCCTTTGTGCCCGCAAAAGAGGCCCGCATCGGTATGGTGGACCGCATCTTTTGCCGGGTGGGGGCTTCGGACAATCTGGCCCGGGGGGAGTCGACTTTTCTGGTGGAGATGAGCGAGACCGCCCTGATTCTGCGTTCCGCCACGGACAAGAGTCTGGTCATCATGGACGAGGTGGGCCGAGGGACGTCCACGGAGGACGGGCTTTCCATCGCCTGGGCGGTTTCCGAATATCTGCTGGATACGGTGAAGTGCAAGACCCTGTTTGCCACCCACTACCACGAGTTGACCCGCATGTCCCACCCGGCGCTGAATCTCTTGTGCCTGAAGGTGCTGGAGCAGGACGGGAATGTGGTGTTCCTGAAAAAGATTTTTCCCGGCGCGTCCGCCAATTCCTACGGTATTCATGTGGCGCGTCTGGCGGGGATTCCTAACAGCGTGATTGTCCGAGCTCGCAGCCTGCTGGCGCGGTTCCAGGAGGAGAAGGGTGGAAGCGGGGAAGAATCAGGAGCGCGGAGCGCGGAGGGGTTCGCGGTTGTGCCGGTTACCGCCGACAGCCTGCCGGAGGTGTCCGCGGCCCAGCCGGATTTCCCGGATACAGGCAGGGCGGCGCCGGGGTTGTTCAGCGACGAGGAGTTGATTTTGGACGAGATTTTGTCGTTGAAGCCCGATGCCATGACGCCCCTGGAGGCGCTGCGGGCAATTGACCGGTGGAAGCGGGCGCTCTCGGAGGAAAA
>JAITOJ010000113.1 GCA_031290005.1 Treponema sp.
CCCCTCCGGTTCATGCCCAGCTCAAAGATGCCCGCCTGGTGTTCGCCCCGGATTTTCAATACCGACAGGGGCAGTCCGGTTTCGGTATTCAGGTTGCCCTGGGTGG
The DNA here is from genome assembly GCA_031290005.1 of Treponema sp. Taxonomy (GTDB): domain Bacteria; phylum Spirochaetota; class Spirochaetia; order Treponematales; family Treponemataceae; genus JAISTZ01. The sequence continues at coordinate 107 of JAITOJ010000113.1, forward strand.
CAATGACGTTGTACTTTTGAGAAAAAACCACGGCGGCGATTTCTTTGGTAGTGGTCTTGCCGCTGGAACCGGTAATGGCGATTTTGATTAAAGCCGGAAATTGCTCTGTGCGGGCGCGGGCCGCGTCCTGAAAAGCGTACAAAGTGTTTTTTACGGGAATAAATTGCGCTTTGGGATATTTTTTTTGCAAGTCCCGGTAAAAGTCCGGCTTTTTCGCGTATTCTTCTTCATTAATGAAAACCCCCGTTGCGCCTTTTTCCAGGGCTTCCGGGATATAGGCGTGGCCGTCCTGCGTTTCTCCCTTCAGGGGCACAAAAAAGCTGCCGGGCATTATGTTCCGGCTGTCGAGCACGAAACAATGAGAAACAAGGAGTGCGGAGCGAGGAGCGGCCATATCAGTTTCCTGCCTTCATTTCTACCCGGACGATTTCGCCGGTTTCGGCTTTGCGCATCCCCAATTCTTCGATGGCGATGGTTTCAATACGGTCTGAGCCGGATAAAATGCTGATGTCCGTTATCAAACGGCGGTTTTCCTCCACCAGTTCCGCCTGGGTCTTTTCCAGACGACTGATTTCCGCCTCAAGCTCGGAAAAACGACGGGCCTGAATGCCCGCCAAAGCCAGAAGGGCAGGAATACACGCGGCAAGAATGAAGCCGGTCAGCCGGACGAGAAAAGCTTGTTTGTTTTTCATCATATTCACCGCCTATTTGATTGACGCGAAACGTTTCCGCGCCGCGTTTTCATTTTCCAGTTTGCGAACCACCCGCAGCCGAGCGCTTCGCGAAGGGGGATTGGCGCGCACTTCCGCCTCCCCGGCGGTTACGCTCTTTTTGGCAAGCCCTTCCGCCACCCGCTTCCTTCCACATATACATATCGGCTCCCCAGGCGGGCAGACGCAGTCCCGGCACAGGGAACGGAAATAGTTTTTCACCACCCGGTCTTCCAGGGAGTGGAAGGAAATCACCCCCAGTTTTCCGCCGGGGGACAAAATCTCAAATGCCGACTGCAAGGCCGGAAAAAGCCGGGCCAATTCGGCGTTCACCGCGATCCGCAGAGCCTGAAAGGTCCTGGTTGCGGGATGTATGCCGCCGTGCCGGTAAACGGCGGGAACCGCCTGATACACGATTTCAGCCAGTTCCGCCGCAGTCCGTATGGCCGCGGATTTCCGCCGCTCCGTTATGGCTCTGGCAATCCGCCGACTGTATTGTTCGTCGGCGAAACGAAAAATCACGTCCGCCAACTCCGTCTCCGGGAGCCGGTTCACCAAACCGGCGGCGGTTGCCTCACTCAGGGGATTCAGTCGCATATCCAAGTTTTCATCAGCGGAAAAAGAAAATCCTCTGCCCGATAACTCGTAATGATATACAGAAACACCCAGGTCAAATAAAATCAAATTTGGAGGGGGATAGTTACCTGAAAAATAATTTGCGAGAAAATCGTTGAACCAGCCCGTATGGAAAGTCACCCGGCTGCCAAACGCGGCAAGCCGCACTTTGGCCCGCGCCTGAATTTCCGGGTCCGCGTCCAAACCGATTATCCGCAAATCTGTGTACTTTGTTAAAAACGCCTCTGAGTGGCCTCCCTCGCCGAGGGTACAGTCAATCATCAGCGCCTCGTGCGCGTAGGCCTCCCCTGCCGGCGACAGGTAATTCAAACACTCCGCAAGCAATACCGGTCTATGTACCGGCAGGTAATCCTCAGACACAAAATCCTCCCCCATCCCCATTTTATATGTCAAAAATCAACGGAATCCAACGTTTCCACCGTCTCGCTCCGCCCCACATATGTCTTGTATTCCAATACATCCCAAAGTTCAATCACTTCCAGCCTGCCCAGCTTTACCCTGTGCATAACGCAGTCCCGGATAAGCCCGGCCTGTTCCCGCAGGCTCTGGGGAATGGACAGCCGGCCATTCCGGTCAAACTCCATTTCCTGGGCCGGAGCGGTGTATTTCCGCTGGTTTAACAGATTGCCCTTGTTAAACCTGGAGGTTGTCTCAGTAATTTTGGCGGCAAAATTTTCCCACTCTGAGGGTGAAAAAATCCACAGACATTTGTCCATCCCGTTGGTAATTATCACCGTTGTTCCAGTCAGGCCGGAACGAAGCCGGGCAGGAAATACAATCCGTCCTTTTTCGTCCAGCGTGATGCTACTCTGTCCTTTTAATAGGTCATTTCCACTTTCCGGCATAATAAACCACCAAAAACCACTGTTTTACATTTTGTACCAGAAAAATGAATGTGTCAAGACTTTAGAAAAAAATCTTAAAAAAAAATAAAATTTTGTTAAAAAACTACCATACAAATGTATGGCTGTCGAACAAATTTATGAAAACGCTGTTGACACACCCGGAGAAAAAAGAATAATAAAGTATGTTATGCTTCCCTCTTTCGCCGTAGTCCTCTCCCTTGGCTCCAACCGTCCTCATGCGGGCTTGCCTCCTCCTGCAATCCTCCGGGCCGCCTGCGGTCGGATTGGCCTCCGTGTCTGGGGTCTGCAATCTTCTTCCATATATCTGACCAAGCCTTTGTACTACGGCGGCCAGCCGGACTTTTACAACCTGGTGTGCTGCGGCGCGTTCCAGGCGGAAAGCCCCTGCGGGGCGGAAGCGGGAGCGCGGGAACTGCTGCGATTCACCCAGTCAGTGGAAGCCGCCTTTGGACGCGATCGGAGCCGGGAAACACCCAAGGGGCCGCGAAGCCTGGACATCGACATCCTGCTGTTCGGAGGCGAGCGCATACAGCTCGCTGAACTGGTCATTCCCCACCCCGGCATAACAGAACGGGCCTTTGTGCTTGAACCTTTGCTTGAGATTTTGCCCAAATCTGCCGACCCTATAACAGGGAGAAAATACGCGGATTTCCGTGATTCGGTAAAAAACCAGGGGGTCGCGCGGCTGGAAGGGGAAAAGTATGGAAGGATTTGAGCTTCAAACGGCGCCGGAGCGCCCCCAGGCAACGGGGAACACCGTGGCTCTGGACAATTTTGAAGGGCCTCTGGATTTGCTGGTGTTTCTCATCAAAAAAAACGATGTGAACATCTACGACATTCCCATCGCCCAGATTACGGAGCAGTTTCTGGAATACCTGGACTACGCCACCGAGGTGGATTTGGCAAACCTCACGGATTTTTACGCCATGGCAGCGGACTTGATTTACATCAAGGCCCGGATGCTCCTGCCCGTGGAGGCGGACTTCGACGATGACGAGGCGGAGGACCCCCGGCAGGCTCTGGTGGAAAAATTGATTGAGTATCAGAAATACAAGAAATTGTCGGGCCTTATGGCGGAACAGGAGGCTTTGCAGGACTGGAACCTGGAGCGGGAAAAACTCCAGCGGGTGCTGCCCTTTGAGGATACCGGTCTCTGGGAAAAGGTGGATACCTGGGATTTGCTGCAGGATATGCAGCAGCTTTTCAAGAGATTGGTGACCTCCGCGTCCTCCGAGCGGATTCTCGACCTTTTTGAGGAAGTGTCGGTGAACGAAAAAATCACCCTGATTCAGGAACTGCTGGATACCAAAGGCGAGTGCTTTCTGACCGACCTGATTGCCCGCGCGGGCAGCCTTATGGACGCGGTGTGCGCCTTCATGGCGATTCTGGAAGCGGTGAAGCTCAAAACCGTAAGTATTTATCAAAACCGCCTGTTCGGTGATATAAAAATCTGCCCCTATCAGGCGGCATAACATGGAGCTGCATTTGGAAAAAGAGACCGCGCTGATTGAAGCGATTTTATTCATGGAAACCGAGCCGCGCGACGAGGCGGCCCTGGCGCGCATTTCGGAACTGTCGGGCGATGTGGTGGCCGAGGCCCTGGCGCGCCTCAAGGAAAAATACGCGGAGGAAGAGTCGGGTCTTCATCTTGCCCAAATCTCCGGCGGCTGGCTTTTGAACCCCAAACCGGATTTCTGGGATTTCCTCAAAGACCGCTACGGCAAGAAGAACGAAGGCCGCCTTTCCCGGGCCGCTATGGAAACCCTGGCGATTATCGCCTGGTCTCAGCCGGTCACCCGTGCGGAAATTGAAGCCCTGCGGGGTGTTTCCGCGGACACCATGATCCGTCTGCTCATGGATAGGGAACTTATCCGGGAAGTGGGCAAAAAAGACGTGCCCGGCAAACCCATTCAGTACGGTACCACCAAGGAATTCCTCAAGTTCTTCCGCCTGAACAGCATCGCCGACCTGCCCAAGCTGGACGAATCCGAGCAGGAACGGTTCGAGCTTTCCAGGTAGGGGCCTTGTTATGCCGCAGGATACAAACGATGTGCCCGGCGTATCCGGGGATACAGATGAACGCCTCCAGCGCTACCTGGCCCGGTGCGGCGTGGCAAGCCGGCGGTCGAGCGAGGCAATCATCCTGGCGCTCCGGGTGACCGTAAACGGCAAAACCGTCACGGTACTCGGCACGAAAGTCGCAGCGGGCGACACGGTCTGTCTGGACGGGAAGGAAATCAGACCCGAAGAAACAAAGCGCTACGTGGCGCTGAACAAACCCGCGGGTCATGTGTGTTCTCTGTCGGACGAAAAAGGCCGCCCGGTGGCCGCGGAGTTGCTTGCAAAGCGCTATACCGAGCGGCTCTACAACGTCGGCCGGCTGGATATGTATTCGTCGGGCCTCATCATTTTTACCAATGACGGAAACTTCGCCGCGAAGGTGGCCCATCCTTCGTCCCAAATCGAAAAAGAATACATTGTCGAAACGAGTCTCCCTTTTTCCCCGCGGCTTCCTGAGCAGTTTGCCAAAGGCGTCCGGGTGGAAGGTGTTTTTTACCGGGCGGAAACGGTGGAGCGTCTTTCCAGCCGCCGTCTGCGGATTGTACTGATGGAAGGCAAGAATCGGGAAATCCGCCGGGTTTTTGAGCATTTCAACGCCCCGATCAAACAACTCTGCCGGGTGCGCATTGGTTCTATCCTGCTCAAGGACTTGCCGGAAGGGGAAAGCCGGGATCTGACCAGGGCGGAAGTGGAAGGGCTGCTCGGCGGCGAAGACTGAAATGGGTTATTGCGGCAATTTGTTTTTTTATATATGATGTATATCGGTCCGCCGGGATGGTGGAACAGGTAGACACAAGGGACTTAAAATCCCTCGGCAGCGATGCCATGCCGGTTCGATTCCGGTTCCCGGCAAGTTATACGTCATTGCGTTGCAATGGAATTATCTT
>JAITOJ010000121.1 GCA_031290005.1 Treponema sp.
CCCACCCCCCCCCGCCCCGCGCCCCCCCCCCCCCCCCCCCCCCGGCGGGGGGCGGGGGGGGGGCGGGGGGCAATATTTTGTTCACATCCAGTCTATTCATACACATTAGAGTAACTTTAATGTGCCCCGCCTGTTCTTGTCAAGGGGAAAATTGCAAAATTGACAAAAATAATTACCAGTGTATCCCCCAAGGCTGCCGGGCGATAGTGCCGGGTATCAAGGGTGCACTTCCCGGCGATTAGGTATCAAGTCCGGGGGGATGCCGATCATCTTCTTCGGCGCTTGACTAAAGCTCTGTCCCCATACTTTGCAGAAATACTTCCCCGTACTGTTCCAGCTTGGCTTTGCCCACCCCGGAGACTTTCAGAAACTCCGCCGTGGTGTGCGGGCGCTTTTGGCACATATCCCGCAGCGTGGCGTCGCTGAATATGATATAGGCCGGGACGCGGGCTTCTTTGGCAAGGCGGCTCCGCAGCGCTTTGAGCCGGGAAAGCAGCCCTTCGTCCACAGCTTGTCCAGCGGCTTCCGCCGCGGCGGAAGCCGCTGGTTTCAGGGTGGACGGAACAGGGCTCCTGGGAAGCATCATTTCCAGCTTGAACGAATCGCCCGGAGCGATAACCTCGCGGGATTTCGCGGTGCGGCTCACCACCGGGTATTCAGCGCCGGTCACCGCAAGATAGCCCTGTTCAATCAGATATTCCATAATCTCCCGAATCCGGCGGATACTGGCCTCGGCCATAATGCCATAGGTGGAAAGGGTGTGAAGTCCGGCGTCCAGCACCTTGGCGTTTTTGCTGCCGTGCAGGATGTCCGCAATCATGGTCTTGCCGAACTGCCGCGCCCGGCTCTCCTGTGTCCCCCGCTGTTCCAGCCGGTACACGCAGGACACAATTTTCCGCGTTTCCAGGGTGATGTCTGATTTTTCAAACTGGGTCAGGCAGTTGGAACAATTGCCGCAGTACTGGCCGGCGGACTCGCCAAAATACCGCAGAATGTGGGAACGCAGGCAGTCCGTGGTGGTGCAGTAGAAAGTTATCTGTTTCAGCAGTTCCAGATTGTGTTCCCGGATTTCCCGCAATACTTCCGGGGAAATCTGCTCTTCTGCGGGGCTTTCGCTGTTTTCGATAAGGTATTTGTTGATTTGCACGTCCCGGCCGTGGTAAAACAGGATACAGTCGGCTTTTTCACCGTCCCGCCCCGCCCGGCCCGCTTCCTGGTAATAGCTTTCGATGTTTTTGGGCATGTTATAGTGAATCACAAAGGACACATTGGATTTGTCAATCCCCAAGCCGAAGGCGTTGGTGGCCGTCATGATAGTTTTGCGGTCATACAAAAAATCATCCTGATTCTTGCGCCGTTCCCAGTCCTCAAGCCCCGCGTGATACCGGGCAGCGGCGAATCCTTTTTCAGTCAAACACTGAAAGACCTCATCCACAGCCTTCCGGGTGGCGCAGTAAACAATGCCGCAGGAATCCGAATGAGTGCGGATGTAGCCCAGGAGAGCTTCCATTTTGTCCGTGGGACGCTGCACCTCAAAGTACAGATTTTGCCGGTCAAACCCCGTAGTCAAAATATAGGGATTGTCAAGCCGGAGAATGCGCACAATGTCCTCCCGCACCTTGGCGGTGGCAGTAGCGGTAAAGGCGCTGATAACAGGCTTTCGCTTCAGGCGGTCAATAAACTCCCGGATTCGCCCGTAGCCGGGACGAAAGTCGTGCCCCCACTGGGAAATACAGTGAGCCTCGTCCACGGTCACCATGGCGATGTCCGCCGCTTCCGCCAGGGCAGAGATGTCGGGGCGCTGGAGCCGCTCCGGGGCGATGTACAGAATCTTGTATGCTCCCGCCTTCGCCGCGTTCAGGGTATCCCGGTATTCATCAAGCCCCAGGGAACTGTTGATGAACGCTGAGGGAATGCCTGCCTGAGTCAGGGCATTCACCTGGTCTTTCATCAGGGAAATGAGCGGCGACACCACCAGGGTGATGCCTTCAAGCATGAGTGAGGGAATCTGATAGCACAGGGATTTTCCCGCGCCGGTAGGCATAATTCCCAGCGTATCCCGCCGGTCAAGAAGCTGAGCGATTATGTCGTCCTGTCCCGTGCGGAATTCCGAATATCCAAAGTAACGCTTGAGGACTTCCTGAGCGTTGCCAGACACGGGCGGCAGGGCAGGGGAACACATTATTGCCTCTTGAGGGTTTCTGAAATCAAGATTTTGACTTTTTCCGCGTTTTTGGGGCTCACACGGGAGGACAGCCGTTCATAAGCCGCTTCAGCGGCGCTGACATCTGACTTTCGGAGCAGTTTGACCACCAGATTATGTAAGGCCGCATAGTTAAACTCTTCCCACCGGGCAGGGTCTGGATATTTTACGTTCACCAGAATTGCCCAGGAAAAGGCGTCTTCTTCCTGGCCGTCGCGCAAAAGAGTGGCCCCATAGTTCAAGAGCCGGTCAGTCAAATCTTTCTTTGGGTCAGGGAAAAAGGATGCCGCCGCCGTACTTTTCCCTTCCAGAAGCGCGGCGCGGTCAACCGCCAGGGGGACAGCGGCAGCATAATTTCTGCCCCGCTCAAGCTCCGCAATCCGGTTTGACAGAATAAGGGAGACCAGCTCAAGCCGGTTTAACTGAATCCGGTCACGGTAATGACGGGCGGGCACATAGGCAAACCCCGTGGAAGCGCCAAAGTCATCGTGGAATTCTTTCCGGTTTCCCGGATCAAAGCCGTAGCGGTTGGTGGTTTCCACGTCGATGGACCCGGTATCAGTGCGCACGGTCGCAAAAGCATGGTCTTTGGTCGCCACCCCCTGCACATCCAGACCAATGGAAGCTGCCATAAGCATATACAATACCGCGGAGGACACGCAATTATAGCGGCCATACAGCAGAATTTCGTCCAGCCGGGTCTGGCTCCATGAATACTGCTTGAGATACCGGGTGTGGATAAAGGTGAGGACATACTCGCCCCGCTCTCTGGTGTTTTCCGGTAAGTCCGGGGAAGCCGCCAGGTCCGCAATATCCATTTTCAGGAGCGACATGCTTTGGGCGGACGTGGCCGCATCCGATCCAGAAGCCCACAGAGCGATTTCCGCCAGGGTTTCCCAGGAATCTGTCTGAACGGCGGGTAATCCGGCGTATTTCCGGGCCGCGTCTCCAGGAGTTATCGCGGGAAAAGCGCCGGATTCCCGCGCGTTTGCCGCGATTCCGGGTTGAAAAAAAAGAAAGGCCGCGGTCAAAAGAACGCAAAGCCTGCTCATGCTTCTGGATTTCATGGAAAAGCTACCTTGCCGGAAGGGCCGCGCGTACCGGCTGATATACCGACTTTCCCTCCAGGGAAATCTTGCCGCCCTCAAGTTTGATTTTGGCAAGCACATTGACCGCCAATTCAGGATTGATGTCCACAGACAGGGGAAAAGTCAGCGGGACAATGCCTTCAATCGTTTTGAGGTCATCGTATCCCACCAGAAAGTCGCAGCGCAGCGCCGCTTCATCAAGCCTGGTATTGGACACCCGGCCTTTCCAGATGACCCAGCAGTCCTGATACAGCGCCGGGTCAGACGCCGTATCCCGGTAGGGATAGTTGTCTTTGGGGTTGAGGGAATCGAAAGTTGGCTCCTTAAAATGTTCCATCAACAGCCGTACATTCTCCCGGATGACCGGACTGGCGTTGGAATTCAGGAGCCGGTTGACCTCCACCTGGGCTGCGTTATCACGGTAGTTTTGAAAAAGCGTTTGCGCCTGGATATAGGCCGCGGTGATTTCTTTTGCGGTCAGGTTATACCGGTACGCGGAAGATGACTCACCGGCAGTTTCAGCGGCGTTCTTCGTTTCCTCACCGGAAAGCACAAAACCGCTTAAATCCGCCCGTTTTCCCGAAACCGGGACAGAGGTTTTGCCATTCACCAGCGCACGGAAAGGATGCCAGTCTTTCGGAATCAGGCGCGGTGCAGAGAGGGCAAGAATTCCCGCAGCCAGAAGCAGGCAGGCCAGACGCATCTTCCGGGGATTTATCCCCAAGGGCGGATAGAACCGGGTGATTTTTTTGTTTCGCACCCATTGGGAGATGGTTTCCGCGTCCCCATGCAGCCTGATAAACTCAAGGCTTTGTGCGGCAATCTTGTTTCCCGGTTGTATATCCAAAACTTCAAGATAGTAATCGACTGCCCGTTTGGTTTTTCCCTGGCGCAGGCACAAAACCGCAAAGGCAAGCAGCAAATCAGGGGACTGTAGTTTGATTTTCCGCGCGAGCTGGAAATAAGTGTCCGCACCGCCCGAATCCTCCGCATACAGACAGGCAATCCCCAGAGTATAGAAATACTCAAAGGATTGCCTGGAATCTGAAGCGTCCTGGTATTCCCGTATCAGGGGTTCCAGTTCTTTGATAACTTCGGAAAAACGCCTGGCTTTCAGCAGCTTCTTTGCACGTTCAAGGGGTGAATAAACCGCCATTGCCTATTTCTTCCTTATTATTTGACTTAAAACCATATCAAGTTCGGCGTTCAAACGTTTAATCTCATCCCGGTTGATTCCGTTAATACCTCCCGGCCCGGATGAAAGCTGCTGAATCCGGTCAAACAATTCCAGGGCATAATCCATATTAAAAGGCTTTGCCGGTTGAGCCGGATAGAGCGTTATGGGGGGCGTCGTGTCGATTCTTGACGGCGGCGTATATCCCTTGGGAACCGGAACTTCATACATGGGTGTTCCTGTCCCCTGATATCCTTGATACCCCTGATATGACTGAGGCGGCTGATACGGCGCCGGCGCGGACGGATAGGTTTGTCCGTTAGGCATCGACTGATAGGGTTGAGATTGATAGGACTGGGGCGTGTTATACGGATACGGCTCATAACCCGGCATCGCCGGAGTACTATCGTACCGGGGTTGTATATCATAGGACGGCGCGGGCGGAGAAACCCCGACTCCCCCGGTGGGCGCGCTGGCGCGTTCAATAGACGGCTGGGACACATCCCGCACATCAATGGACGCGGTGGGCGGATAAAAGGCCACCACAGCCGGAGGTTGTTCGCCGGTGGACATGGACAAATAGAACGTAATCGTACTTGTCGCCCCATTGGGCAGGATCGTCGGATCCCAGCGGATATCCACAGCGGCATTATTCTTTGAGGTCATGGAAGTAAAACTGCGCCCGAAATAACACCCTGGATCCCAATTTGGCATCCCGAGGATGTCTTTATTGGCCAGAGTGACGCTTTGAGGAATGGTTATTCCGGGGCCATACAGCAAAAATCGCAGAGAATTGTTATAGTCCGCCGCTCCTACCCATTGGTGGGTCGCCAGGGTAACAATTTGGTATTCCGAAGTAATAGAACTTTGCGCGGCAGTGGAAAAAAACGTCCCATCCCGTTCGCCAAAGGCGGTATCAAACACGCCCTTGACAGCAAAACTCTGAGGGTCGCCGGTAATGTTCCGTGTCTTCACATCGACCCGGAACGTATCTGCGGGCATTCCCGCGAGAGTTTCAATAAAACTGAATTCCACAATGACTTCCGCCGCGCTCATGGTATACATCAGCGCTCCGCCGCCCTGGGTTTGATACGCCTGCACCTGTGTTCCCGGTTCTTTTCGGAGCCGGTAGAGCCGGTTGTTGACATTCAGATAAAAAGCGGTAATTTGCGATTTTTCCTGTCCGTCAAATACCGAGGTCTGCTTGCCTTTTGCATCAAGGGTATAAATCGCAAAAGTACCAGTTTTTTCATTGAGGAAAAGCCGCATTTTTTGCTTTGTAATATCGACATTTTCCGCGTTAACGGCTGCCCGAACGAGAAAAACGCAGAAAATGCCAACTATAATTCGTTTCATTAATCCTCCCTAATACTGATTCTGGTCAACTATGTATGCCCAGAGGAGCCGCGCTTTACGAAGCAGATTCGCGTATTCCGATGCCACAGCCTCATCGTCCGTATTTCTCACACCGGAAAACTGGGATTCGAGCAGTGAAAGATTACGGTCAATGCTTGCGGCCTCTTGGGATGTCTGCGGTGAACCGGCAGCCACAAGGGGGCCTGATTCAGACAGCCCCATGCTGCTGGTTATCAGTTCCGCAATGAGCCGCTGTTGACCTTCAATTTTCTTTTGCTCCTCGTATAACGAATTGTCCGCTGCCTGTACGTCGGCAATCAGTTTTTGCCGCTCTTCCGGTCGGTAGGCGCGGGCATTGAGTTCCGCGCTTTGAGACAGCAAATCAGTTACCATTTTTTCCTGACTGTCTGCCGGAGCCGGCGCGGCCAGCTTTGCGGGATTCCGGGTTACCATATCGGCAATAAGCCGCTGCTGACCGGGACTCCATTGCAGGGCGGATTGTGTGGAATTGCGGGCTAAAATATCCGCAAGCATTTTCCGCCGTTCAATAATTTTCTGCTTGTCTTTATCAAGAGCGGCATTGATTTCAACCAGAGTAGCGATAAATTGCTGCTGTTCTGTGAGGCCTTTATTTTTCGGAACAGATAGTCCCGACGGAATGTTCACAGAAGAGGGGATCCCGTCCTGCATTTCCCGTATTTTTGACTGAAGCTCGTCCACTTCCTGCTGGCTGCTCAGCTTACTCAGCCGGTCATATTCTTCTTTGGCAGCCAGATATTCGGCGTTATTCTTTTTGAGAAGCTCCATTTGAGCGTTCGTCTTTTGAATCCACCGAATAGTTTCCAGCCGGGCCTGGGCCTCTGCTTTCTTGGGGTCCCGGGGATAGCCGGTTACAATCCGCTCATAGAGAGCCTTCGCGGCATCGTAATTTTCCCGGGCAAAAAAGGATTCGGCTATCCAGAACAGCGCCGCGGCGTATAATTCATGATTCGGATAATCGTGACAAAACTCGGTCAAGTGATACACGGTGTTCACGTAATTGGTCAGCATAAAATAGGCCCGTCCAGTATGATAGCGGACATAGGAAGCATAAGAACTGTGGGGAAACAGAGTGAAAAACCGTTCCGCATCGTGTACTGCTGCCAGGGAATCGCCGGCGAAGACTTCGCTTACAATCAGCATAAACCAGTTTTCTTCTGTGGAATACCCCGGAATATTGATTGCTTTCCGGTAGGAAACAAGGGCAGTTTGCCAGTCTCCCTGGTTATATGCCTTATAACCGCTGGAAACCAGGTCATCGGCATCATTGGTGTTCACCGGAACCGTAAAGGCGATAACCAGAGGCAGGAATACCACAATGAGTAATACACAAATGTTCTTTTTCATGTTACTTGCTCCCATTTTAGCGCGCCGGAAAAAAAAGCCGAACCAGATACAATAATATCCGCTCCCGCGCCGATTACCAGAGAAATATTCTTTTCGTTTATTCCGCCGTCAACGGAAATTAAAAAATTATTCCCCTTCTTTTGTTGTATATCGGCAAGTTTTTTGATTTTCTCTATACATAATTGAATAAATTGTTGTCCCCCGAACCCCGGATTGACGCTCATGACCAGAATCAGGTCAATATAAGGGATAACTTCGTTTATTGCCGCCACCGGAGTTGACGGAACCAGAGCGATTCCGGCCTTTTTTCCCAAACCGTGAATCATCTGGACTATCCGGCGGTGATGAACTGTGTTTTCCGCATGGAAGGTGATATAATCCGCCCCGGCTTTGGCAAAGCTTTCAATCTGCGTTTCGGGATGTTCCACCATCAGGTGTACGTCGAAGGGCAGGCTCGTGGCGGATTTTAATGACCGGATAACCGGCTGGCCATAGGAAATTTCCGGCACAAAGCTGCCGTCCATCACGTCAAAATGGACAAAACTGCCGCCTCTGGTTTCGATAAACCTCAGGGCATCACCCAGACACGAGAAATCAGCGGACAGGAGAGACGGCGCAAGGCGCGGCATTTTTTTATTCACCATAATACAAATGAGTCTTCTGATCGTATTATCGGTGAATGATGTCAAAGAGTTTATAGTTTATGCGCTTATTTTCTTTATAAAACTTGAAATTGTCTTACAGTGCGCTCCCGCTTTACTTTTTTCCTGTCCTGGTCTATAGTATTGTATCTCATTTTCTGGAGGTTCTTATGATTAAGACAGTTACAGACGTTGCGTTGGCCGGAAAGCGCATTATTATGCGCGTGGACTTCAACGTACCCATGAAAGACGGCGTGGTGCAGGACGATACCCGTATCCGTGCCGCCCTGCCGACCATCACCTATATTCTGGAGCAGAAACCCCGCTCCCTGGTGCTCATGAGCCATCTGGGCGACCCGGACAAGGATGTGGTAAAGGCAAAAGAAAAGGCCGAAAAAGCGGGCAAGACCTTTGCCGAGGCGGACAAGGAAAAATTCATCGCCGGGAAGAACCGGCTCCGGCCTGTTTCGGATTATCTGGCAAAACTGCTGGGCGTCCCGGTGGCCTTCGCGCCCTCCTGTTATGGCCAGCGGGCGGCGATTGACGCCCTCCCCGACGGCGGGGTGATGATGCTGGAAAACACCCGGTTTCACAAGGAAGAGACCGCCAAAGACCCGGCCAATCAGGAACCCCTGGCCAAAGAACTGGCCTCCTACGGCGACATCTACGTGAACGACGCCTTTGGAACCGCCCACCGAGCCCACGCTTCCACGGCCACCATCGCCAAATTCGCCAAAGTGAAAGTCGGCGGTTTCCTGATGGAAAAAGAAGTGAAGTACCTGGAACCCATGGTAACCAATCCGCCCAAACCCCTGGCGGCGATTATCGGCGGGGCCAAGGTTTCCTCAAAAATCGCGGTGCTGGAAAGTCTGCTTAAAAACGCCTCGGCCCTGATTATCGGCGGCGGCATGGCCTTTACCTTCCTGAAAGCCCAGGGCCACAAAATCGGCATCTCCTTGGTGGAAGATGATTTCCTTAAAACCGCTTCCGACCTGTTGAGCGCGGCCAAGGTAAAGGGCGTAAAAATTATCCTGCCCGTTGACCATTTAGCCTCGGATTCTTTCAGCGCCGACGCCAAGCCGGTCGCGGTGGACGGCATCGACATTCCCGATACTTTGATGGGCATGGACGTGGGTCCCAAAACCCTGGCCCTGTACAAAGAGACCATTTTGAACGCCAAGTCCATCGTGTGGAACGGGCCGGTGGGGGTCTTTGAGTTTGACGCCTTTGCCAAGGGAACCAAAACCGTGGCAAAGCTGGTGGCGGAAGCAACCGCTAAGGGCGCCATGAGCGTGGTGGGCGGCGGCGACTCCGTGGCGGCGGTGAATAAGTATCACCTGGCGGACAAGATGAGCCACGTGTCCACCGGCGGCGGAGCCTCTCTGGAATTCCTGGAAGGCAAAACGTTGCCGGGCATCGCGGTGCTGGAAACCAAATAGCCACAGAGAAAAAACGGTATAAAACCGCAGACTTTTTTCTAAAAACAGAAAAAACTATTGACTTTTCGATAGTTTTTTCTGTATACTGACAATATGAAAGAACAAGCGGTATTGCGGGAAGGGTATCTCAAACAGCTCCTCCAGTGGCGGGAAAAGCAGGTTATTAAGGTGGTGTGCGGGGTGCGGCGGTGCGGCAAATCCACGCTTTTGAGCCAGTTTATCGGGCAGTTGAAAGCCTCCGGCGTCCGGGACGAGCAAATCATCGCCATAAACCTGGAAGCCCCGGAAAACGGGCATCTGCTTGACTATAAAGCCCTCTACGACTACCTCAAAAGCCGGCTCTCTGCGGGCGGCTATTCCTACATTTTCATAGACGAAGCGCAGCAGTGCGCGGAGTTTGAAAAAGCCGTGGACGGGCTTTTTATACAGAAAAACGTTGACCTCTATATCACCGGTTCCAACGCCTATATGCTTTCCGGCGAGCTTGCCACCCTGCTTGCCGGGCGGTACGTCAAAATAGACATGCTGCCCCTGTCCTTCGCGGAATACGCGGCCTTTACCGGATCCGCCGCCCGCGAGGCCAAACCGGCTTTTAACGAGTACCTGAAGTCGGGCTCGTTCCCCTCTGTGGCGCTGCTGAACAAAGACGATGACACGGTAAAAACCTACTTGGACGGCATCTACAGCACCATACTGATAAAAGATGTGGCACAGCGGGAAGGCATAACCGATATATCCGTATTGGAACGGGTAATCAAATTCCTGTGCAGCGCCATCGGCAGTCCCGTATCGGCAAAGAAAATAAGCGACACCATCAATTCATCGGGCCGGCGCATCTCGGTCAACACGGTGGAGACCTATCTGCGGGCGCTGACGGAAAGCTATATATTTTATAAGGTTGACCGCTACGACATCAAAGGCAGACAGCACCTGAAAACCCTGAGCAAGTATTACATCGTGGATACGGGCATACGGAATCTGCTTCTGTCCGGTTCTTCCGCCGACCTGGGGCATTTGCTGGAAAATATCGTGTACTTGGAACTGCTGCGCCGGGGCGGCAGGGTGAGCGTGGGCAAGCTGGCGGAAAAGGAAGTGGATTTTGTGGCGGACACCCCGGATGGCGCCATCTATTATCAGGTGGCGGCCTCGACCCTGGACGAACACACCCTTGAACGCGAGCTGGAACCGCTGCGTAAAATCCCCGACCATCACCCCAAGTATCTTTTGACCCTGGATGAATATATGAGCGAGGCGAATTACGGGGGGATCCGCAAGCTGAATCTGGTGGACTGGCTGTTACCGGGGGACGCGGGAAACGCTAACTGGCGATAATCTCTTTAATAAAAAATTCCTTGCCGCCCAGTAATTCCATTTTTTTGCCCCCGCACCGGGGGCAGGCGGCGTTATGTTCCCGCACATTGAACACCTTGCGGCAGTCCGCGCACAGGGCGTTGCCGGGGAGTATTTCGATTTCCAGTTTGGTGTCCTGTAAAGCGGTGCCGTCCACCGCGGCGGGATACACGGAACGCACGTATTGGGGAATTATCGAAGAAAGCTCGCCGATTTGCAAAACCACGGTGTCGATTTTTGTTACGCCATTTTCCGCCGCGAATTGCTCCACGGTTTTTACCACTTCGATAACCACTCCCAATTCATGCATTCGTATTGACCTCCGTCCAGTTTGTTATTTTTTCCATTTCCCCGCGAATCCAGTCCGTCCAGGCCGAAAATCCCTCGCCGGTTTTGGCGGAAACGGGGAAAATCACTGCCTTCGGATTCAGGCGGCGTACCTGTCCGGCACAGGCCTCCAGGTCAAAATCAAAGCAGGAAAGCGTATCGATTTTGTTGATGAGCAGGATGTCCACCTTGGAAAACATGAGGGGATATTTCAGGGGTTTGTCGTCCCCTTCGGGAACGCTCAGGATCATGGCATTCCGGTTGGCCCCGGTGTCGAATTCCGCGGGGCAGATGAGGTTCCCGATATTTTCCAGGATGATCAAGTCCAGGTCTTCTGTACCCAGGCCGTCCAGTCCCTGCCGGGTCATGCCCGCGTCCAGGTGGCACATGCCGCCGGTGTGCAATTGAATCACCCGCGCCCCGGTCTTGGCGATGCGCCGGGCGTCCACATCGGAGTCAATATCCGCTTCAATGACACCGATACGCAGCTCGTCCCGCAGCAGGGCGATGGTGCGCTCCAGGGTGGTGGTCTTTCCCGACCCTGGAGAGGACATCAGATTGAGCAGAAAGGTTTTTTCGTGTCCCAAATCATCCCGGATTTCCTGGGCCTGCCGGTCATTGGCGGCAAAAACGCTTTTTTTGATTTCCATCACCCTGAACTCTGCCATGCTTCACCTCCTGGGGCGCACACCAGCCTTAGCCGGCCAGCGCCCTGACTTCCTGAAATTTCTTCAGGTCAATATACAGTTCCCGCGTATAGGGATTGCGTTTGGTCTTGACGGCCTTGTAAATCAGGTACGCCAGGACAAGGACGTTGGACAGCAGCGCCAGGAAACTGACGATAAAAAGCGCGGCAGGATTATAGGAGGACGCCACCGAAAAAGGCCCCTTGTCTATAAACGCCGGAACGGTCTGGGCGAACATGCACCAGAGCGCCAGGGTGTGCGCCCGGTGCTGGAGCCAGGCGCCCTTCCCGATGGTGAAGGAACAGATGGTGGGAGCCAGAAGTAGAGCGAAACCGCAATACCACGAGTGGCCGGGCAGGCAGTTGTAGGTATAGGCAAAATTCCACAGGTCATAGGCGATAATCCAGAACCAGAGCATATCGGGCCAGAGCATGTCCCGGCTGCCGTCTTTGGGAGTTTTTTTTCGGAGGCAGATACCAAACCAGCCGGTAATGGTGACGATGTTCAAGATTCCCGCGATGGCGTTCATATAGTTCCAGGGGCCGCCCAGCACATACATGGCCTCGTCGGCCAGGATGCCGCCGCCGGTATACTGGAGCCCCACCTGAATATCCCGGGCGCAGGCCTCAAGGATATTGACGGCAAGAATCAGGGGCGGAAAGCACAGGGCTATCTTGTTATCCGCCAGATGCCATGCCTTGCCGGTGAGTTTGTTTTTGCCGCCCACATACCGGATGCACCAGAAACCCAGACAGCCCGCTGTGGAAGAATACACCTTTGCCAAATGGAACCAGTCGGTATAGGTGGTATCCCGTAATACGGTGAACCAGAGGACGGACAGCGTGGCAGGCAGAATCAAAAAGCAGAACAATCCGCAATACTTGAACCGCCGGGAAACCTCATTCAGGGCAAATAATACCGCGAATACCACAATCCACACCAGCCATACACTGACGGCAGACGCTCCCGCGTCATAGTTAAATACAAACATTTTTTTTCTCCCGCAATTTGTTTTTTTTGTGGTCATACCACATACCACTGATAATAAGTGTAACATGGCACTATGCGGTTGTCAACAAAATTGTGCATTAATTACACAATATTTCTGGTGTTTTTTTTTTGTGGAATGTGGTATAACCACTATCAAGGAGTAGCTGTATGGAATTTACCAAACTGGTTTTGCCTACGTTAACTGATTTATTCGTCAAAGAAATGGAACACCGTATTCTTTCGGGCAAACTACATATTGGCGACCGCCTGCCAAACGAACGGGAATTGGCGGAAAAAATGAACGTGAGCCGGGCGGTTATCAACGGCGGAATTGTCAAGCTGATGAACCTGGGGTTTTTGAAGGTGATACCCCGCAAGGGGACTTTTGTGGAGGATTATCGGCGTTACGGCAAGATGGAAACCTTGCAGGTCATCATCGAGTATAACGGCGGGCGCTATTCTCCGGAAATGATGGATTCCCTGTTTGAAATCCGCAACTGCCTGGAACGCAATCTGGCCGAACTGGCGGCAAAAAACCGCGACGCCGAAGATATCGGCGCATTGCGGGAAAAACTAGACAAGCTTCGTTTGATTGACAGCCCCGCCGAATTCGGCCTGGAAATGTTCGATTTTTTTCATTTGCTGGCAAAAGCCTCAAAGAATTTTATCTATCCGCTTCTTTTGCAAAGCTTCGCAAGCCTATACCCGCCCCTTTCCGAGGCGATCATACGCAAGGGCCAAAAGGAGAAACGCTTGATAATGCTTGACCAATTGGTTGACCAGATTGCGCAAAAAAACGCCGCCGTTGCCACGGAATGCATCACTGAAAGTATCCGCTGGGGCCGGATGGTGCTGGAAGAAAATTACGCTGCCGGAAGCGAGTACCGGGAAGGGTGAGCCCTGCCGGTTCGCTAAAATTCGAATTGCGGCAGGGTATCCATGTTATCGTGGGTTCCCAGGGCATCGCCCTTAATAATACCCCATACCCGGTTCTGCCTGGACAGGGGCAAGGTCATGTTGATGTGTTCCATCCCGTTGGAATTGTAGTAAATCGACATATAGGGGTCAGTCTTTTTGGGCATATTCCTGATGGTAAACCGGGCCGGCTTTTCTTTTACCCAGTGTTTGGGGATAATCATCTGGCCCAAACCTTTATCGTGTTTGGCATAGGTAATCACAAAGGCATCCTTGTAGTCCCGGATTTTGTAGACCACAATGTTGCGATACACATAGGTGTTTGTAAAACCAGTCTGTGACGGCTGGGCTGCCTGGTTTGCCTCTTGGGCAAAAACCGTGAAAACACCGCACATCAAAATCATGAGAGCGGACATCCCTGTTCTTTTCATACTTCTACCTCTTTTGCATTTATATAGTCGCCAGCATAATCGCTTTAATCGTATGCTTGCGGTTTTCGGCCTGATCCCACACGCGGCTTGCGTTTCCTTCAATCACGCCGAAAGTTACCTCTTCGCCTTTCACCGCCGGCAGGCAGTGAAGGAAAATACACCAGTCATTCCCGGTCTTTGCCAGCAAGTCCTCGTTCACCTGATAGGGACGGAGGAGTTTGACCCGCTCCGCCTTGATAGCTTCCTCGCCCATGGAGGCCCACACATCGGTGTAGAGGGCGTCCGCGCCCTTCACCTGGGCGATGTCGTCCGTCACGGTGATGCGCGACCCCGACGCCTTGGCAAAGGGCGCGCAGATGGCGCGGATTTCCGCGTCCGGGGACAGAGCTTCCGGGCAAATCACCGTAAAGCTGACCCCCAGTTTGGCGCAAATCAGCATGAGCGACCGGGCCACGTTGTTCCTGCCATCCCCCGCAAACGCCAGATGCAGTCCCTTCAGGGTCCCGCAGGTTTCCTTCAGGGTCATCACGTCCGCCAGAGCCTGAGTGGGATGGAAGCTGTCCGTGAGCCCGTTATAGACCGGCACGCCGGAATAGCGGGCCAGGAGTTCCGCGTGTTTCTGAGAAAACCCCCGGAACTGGATGGCGGAAAACATACGACCCAGCACACGGGCGGTGTCCTCAACGGATTCCTTGCCTCCCAGTTGAATATCCTGGGTGGACAAAAACACCGGATGCCCCCCCTCTTCCCCAAAGGCGGTTTCAAAGGCGCACCGCGTCCGGGTGGACCGTTTCTCAAAGATAAGGGCAAGGGTCTTGCCCGCAAACCGGGTGTGCGTTTCTCCGCGCCCGGCCTCGGCTTTTACCTGAAAAGCCAGGTCAAGGAACACGTTGATTTCCTCTGGGGTGTAGTCAATCCAGTTGAGCAGCGACTTTCCTTGGAAGGGCGCCGCGAATTGTTCCCGCATACAGAACTCCTACTTGGAATATCGGCTGAAACAACCAAAACTTTACCGAATTTTCCCGCCGTAATGCCTCAAATGAAAAAGACACCGAAGAGGGTAGCGCTTGCGAGCGTAAGAGGGGCCCGTTGCCCGGAGATTTCAATTCCGGGAATAGAGGGAATAGAGATTGGCAGGGCTCCAGCGATTTGCCAAAGCTCCTCGCCATGCTCTATCCCCAACCCAAACGCCCCCAAACAAAGAAGGCGAAGCCCCGAAAGACCTCGCCTTCTCACCTTTTCTAGCAAACCCTCGAGCAATGCACCGCTCTCAGGCCAAGGAATAGACCGTCAAACAACAATCTTCACTCTATTCTCTATCCCTCTATTCTCTGCCTTCTCGCTTTGCCTCTACCACACTAGCGTTTCGCCAAAACCCTATCTTATATCATATAATTCGTGGGGGGCGATGTCTTGCCCATGCGCCCATTCAATCCCCGTACCACCAGAAATTATATGAACCGTTTGAAAATAGGCAATGTCGTGTAATTCTTCATACCATTCACCGGATATATACGGCAAAACA
>JAITOJ010000126.1 GCA_031290005.1 Treponema sp.
GTTACCGAGGAGCGGGTGACGGACCAGCAGTTTGCCGCGGCGGGTAAACGGTTCCCGGTGAACACGCCGCTCAACAAGGAAGAATACTATTACCGGTCGATTTTCGCCAAGTGCTTCCCTTCGGAGACCGCGGCAAAGACCGTGCCCCACGAGGCGTCCGTGGCCTGTTCCACCGCGACGGCTCTGGAATGGGATACGGCTTTCAAAAACATGAACGACCCCTCGGGCCGGGCAGTGTCCGGGGTGCACGAACAGGCGTATTAATGTATTATCAGAAAATCAATGTAAGGAGTCAGCCATGATTAGAGGCGGAGATATTGGAAAAGGTACGGTGCTGTTGATTAAAAACGCGCCCTACCTGGTGGTGGAACGGGAGTTTGTGAGTCCCGGCAAGGGCACGGCTTTTGCCCGGGTCAAAATGAAGAACCTGAAAGACGGTTCGGTCTTGACCCAGACGATTAAAACCCCGGATACGGTCGAGGATGCCCAGGTGGAAACCAGGGATTGTCAGTACCAGTATGACGACGGCGAGAACTATGTGTTTATGGATTCCCTGTCCTTTGAAACGGTCAATGTGCCGGAGTCCCTGAACAAGAATCTCAAGTATTACCTCAAGGAAGGGCAAATATATTCCATTGTCATTTGGGAGGAAAACCCCATCGACGTGAAAGTGCCGCAAAAGATGATTTTCACCGTGGCCCAGAGCGAGAACTACATCAGGGGCGACACGGTTTCCGGGACAACCAAGCCGGTGGTCACTGACACGGGACTGACGGTACGGGTGCCGCTTTTCATCAAGCAGGATGAAAAAATCCTGGTGAACACCGAGACCAACGAATACGTTGAGCGGGTGAACAGCTAGGAGGCTTACGGATGAAACTTTTTGCGAAATCACGGTATGCGGCGGCGTTCGTGCTGGCCGCTCTGCTCATTTTTCTGCTTTGCTCCTGCGCTTCAAAAAAAAACCGGGCCGGGCCGGCATCTGTAACGGCACAGAGCGCGCTTGAAGGAACCGCCTGGACGCTGAAAGCAATCATGTCAAACTCGGCGCTTGTCGTGCTGCAGGAAGATGACCGGTTCAAAATTTTGGCCCGGCAGCCGGAAATCGTCTTTGGGCCGGAGGGGGTTTTTTCCGGCTTTACGGGGGTGAACCGCCTTGCCTCAACCTATGCCGCTGATTCAAAAATCGGCTCCCTGAAAATCGCACCGGGGGCGCTCACCCGGATGGCGGCTTTTTCCCTGGAAGCGGCAGCCATGGAACAAATCTTTGTAGATTTACTGCAAAACGTGAGCGCTTATAGCGCTGCGGGGAACGAACTGACCTTTTACGATATTAAAGGCGCTCCCTTGATGGTATTGGCGGAACGGGGCGAATAAGTCTTTTCACGAAAACAGCGCGTCAAAAGCGCTCCGGGCCTTTTTTGCTTTGTCAAAAGCGCTTTTGCCTGGAGCGTTTGTTTTTATCCCCGCCGAGGGATTCAGCGAAAAAGCTTCGCAAAAATTTGAGCGTTCCTTGTCGGCCACCAGGCCGTCTACCGTTTCCCGGCAATCGTACTGAGCGCCGGGCGCATAGTACACACAGTTTTTGCATACCCGTACGTCCGCGCCGCAGACGCCGCACACTTCCGTCCGGCTTACCGGGGCCAACACGTCAAGATTTTTTCCGCATTTCCAGCACATAGCTTTATCATACGTATTTAACCTGGCTTCCGCAAGCGGGCGCTATATCCGCTGTTCAGTCATGTTTAGTTTGAGGGCGACAATGCAGGTTCCGAACACTGCTGTGGCAGCGTCAATGGCTGTCGCGAAGGAACAGACAATCAGAGCGGCGGGTTTAAGGAGCAGGTAGCCCGCCTCAAACCCCCGGCCATATTTGGCGCAGAGTACCGTAAGGAGGATAAACGCCCCGCCCGAGGGCAGGCCCGGAAGCAAAAAGGAGAGGCCGAAGGCGCTGGCCGCAATCCACAGTATCGTATCAAAGGAAATGCCCAGGCTCGAATAGGAATGCAGTATAATCACAAAAGACACTGCCGCAGTCAAAGCCGCCCCGCCCCGGGCAAAGGCTGAAAACAAGGTGTGGGATACCGCATTGATGGCGCTTTGAATGTTCAGGCCTTCCCGTGTCTGTTTCATATTCACCGGCAGGGTAAAATTGGTGTCTCCGGAAAAGAAAGCCGCCAGAATGGAGGCCGCACCAGCGGAAAGCACTCGATACGGCTTGTGTCCCCGGCAGACAAAGGACACAAAGAGGGGATAAATTACACAGACAATCAATAAAAAGTCTATGCCAAGCACCAGAATCAGGGTATTATACACACCGGAGGCGTAAATCTGAAAGAATTCGACCGCCCATTTGCAGGCCAGGGCAATCATCCCGATGGCAATGATGTCCATAAGGAATCCCGCAATGTACTCAAAGATTTTCGACAGGGAAATAAGCTGGGAGGCTATTAGCTTGGAATTGGTTTTATCCAGAGCGCAGGCGGAACCGATGAGAAAGGCGAACAAAAACACCGGCAGCAAAAAGGATTCGTTGAGCAGGACGCTGAAGCCGGAGTAAGGGAACAACGCTTCAACCAATCCTCCCGCGTCCAGGGCAACCGTTTCAACGATGGTTTCACCGGATATGGGAATACGCGGAGGCTGGAACAATAAAATTGAGCACAGCCCCATAAAGGTGAGAAACAGCGAAGAGAGCACAATAACCAGCAGGACGAGGCCCAAAGGCTTATAGAGCCGTTTGGCGTCATGGAGGGCATAGACCGCCCCGGCAACGCTGAAAAGTACCAGGGGAAGAACAGCGTAGCGTCCCACCCGGATAGTCAAACGAGACAGAAAATCAATGGCCGCTTTCGAAGACTCCACGGGGAGCACAAATCCCGCCAGCAGCCCCAAAGCCGCACCAATCAGAAACTTCATCCAGACTTTCATGGGCAAAGGATATAGTACGGCTTGATTTTTGACAAGGGGGAGACATATAATAGATGAATAGAGAAGGGAGAGCATAGAGAAATTTTTAAGGAGAAAAATGTGCGTATTATTGCGGTTCTTGTGTTCATGGCAGTTTTCTTCGCGGGAGGATGTTCCCGGAAAGAAATGTTAAAAGAAGATATCTCTGATGGCAAAGTATCTGAGGATGCGCGGAACAGTATTCCCGTTGAGGGCCGAATCGCGGTTTTGTTCGGCTACGGCTATAATGAACCGGAGTTCGTGGCAAAAACCCTGGCCGCTCTGAACAATCAGTTTGCCGGCGGAAATGAAGAAGAACTGGTGCTGCCCCTGCTGTTCCCGAATGATTTCAGATATGGCCGGATATCCCTTTTGAACGATATGCTTGGGGAACACCGGGTCGGCGGCCTCATTGCGGTGGGCGCGCCGGAACGCACCCATGCGGCGCTGGCGCGGCTGCAAGATAGCTGGAAAGATACTGAGGGCGGTTATCCGGTTATTTCCCTGTCGCCCCAGGACGACGCGCTGGGCATTGAGGCAGGATCGGACTTGGTGCTTGACATCGCCTTTGAGCAGGATGAGGAATTGCTCGAGGAACAATCCATACGCCGTCCGGAGGACGCCCCGGAAATTATCGGCGCGCTTATCCGGTATGTTTGTCTTTTGCAAACCATGAAGCAAACCGTGAATCCCCAAAGCGACCTGGAGGAACTATTCGGCGCGCTCTGGAATATCCGGCCCTACCTTGACCCGGAAACAGGGCTCCGTTCGCTTAATCATTTTATTATTGAAAAAAAGGATGTTTCATGAATACATTAATTCAGCTTGAATCTTCGTTAATCGGTTCGGAAGAAGCGGTGGTTGGTTTGGAAAATGCGGCAAAGGTTTCTCTCCTGGCGGTTTCGGATTCCCACGGAAACCCGGAAATTCTTGAAGAAATCATCCTGGCTTTTGGCGGCAAATGCGACGCCTTGGTCTATTGCGGCGACGGGGCCGGAGACTTGATGCAGACGTTTGCGGATTCCCAAAGAAACAGCAGGCTTGCCTCGGCGTTTCCGCCGGTTATTGCGCCCGTGCGGGGAAACGGAGACGGGGAATGGTACGAACATTCCGCCGTGTATAGTGGAAAAGACGGAGACGACAAGCCCGCATCGTTCCGCATCAATCTGCTTCCCCGGATTATATTCAAAGCCGCGGGGCGCACGATTTTCGTCTCCCACGGGCATTATCAGCATATTGACGCGGGATTCAATACGCTCCGAGGGGCCGCGGAAATTATGGATGCGGATTTGATATTTTTCGGCCATACCCACCGGCCATACCGGAGCGAATCCGGGGCGTCCCTCCTGCTGAATCCCGGAAGCTGCTCCGGGCCAAGAGGCGGTTTTCCTCCCTCTTTTGCGATAGTCTCGTTTCCCGGCAACACAGAAAACTACACCGTGCGCTTTTTTGCCATAAAAAAAACGCTGCTCGGCGGCGCGGGATTTACCCAATTCACACCGGCGAACAGCGTCTGAACGTAAAAGTCTAAGGGCTAAAATCCGAACACAAGCACAGACGCCTTCAGGGACATACCTTTGCCGAAGCTGTCTTTGAAAGCCTGGGATTCTGACACGAAATCAAGCCCCAGCTCCCAGGCCCGCAAATTGAGGGTAAACCCCACCTGGTGCCTCCAGAGTCTTTCATCATAACCGGTTCCTAGGCGGGTATATATCATATACCCCCGCCCCATGGGAATCACCCCAAGCTGGGCAATCACGCTGATATTAAAGGCCCCTTTCTCGTCCGCGGTGAGGGCGGTAAAACCGATATTCGGCTTCACGGTCACGCCCCAGAACAGGGTGTCCACCGGCCGGTACAGGGCGTAGAAATCAAAACGCATGGGCCGGAACACCACCTCATCCGCGGACAGGTCTTCAGGGCTGCTGATTTCAGGGACGCTCACCTCTATATCCGACAGATTGGAAATAAGGTTACCTTCATCAATAATCGTTCCTTCCACAGAGACATGCCCTTTGTGGTTCATCCGGGCCGGCACAAAGGGGATGTGGCTGATGGCAAGCCCCGCGTCCAGGAACGTGGCCAGAGGATATTCCCCGGAAATGGAGATGTCAAACCCGCCGTGCTGTAATGACTGAACCGCCGCGCCGGCATTCCCGTCAAGCACCTCTTCCAGGGAAAACCCGGTATACACATCCAAGGCCCCGTCAACCAGGGCCTTCACACCCTTTCTGGTGTCCACTTCATAATGAAGTTTTGAATTGGGAATATATATCAGCGGATAATAGATTCCGGGGGTAAAGCCCAGTTTCAGCTTGCCTGTGGGGGTGTAGTTCGGATTCTTAATCACATAGGGCACGTCAATAATCCGGACATATATCGGGATATCAATGTTAAAAAAACCTGACCCGGAGACCTCAATATCGCCGCCGGCATTCTGATTGTTTTTGTTTCCCTCAGTGAGCAAAGTAAACAAATCCTTTGGCAGGTTAAAGTCAAAATTCAGGTCAAAGCTGACATCCATCCCGAAACCCCAGAGATTCTCTTGTTGATTAAAATTAAAATAGAGAATACTGCTTTTCGTGTTGAAGTTGATTCCGCCGCCCTTTTCACTGATACTGTCTCCAAGCTCCTGCAAATCAATAACAATTTGTTTCTTAAAAATATCGTTAAAGTTGATAATACCGTTTGCAAGCCCCAAATTGATGGGAGACACCAGGCCTAGCTCAAAACCCCGGTGAGGAACGTCGTAGGTCTGGAAGGGAACCGGCTCTATCACATTGGGCTGCTGATAGCTGGTCACCGTGGGGGCGATAACTTCCAATTGCTCCTGGTTCACTTCCTCTTCAACAATTTCTCCCGAAGCAACGGGCTCGCCAAATACTTCTTCATCCACCACAGCCGGTTCCTCAGGCGCTGCCACCTCTGTTGCCGCCGCAGGTTCAACTGCCGGTTCCGCCTCCTGGGCAAAGACCGGGCCGGTCAGAACAAGGCTTATCAATATGCTTACTGCCGCTAATTTTTTTATCATTTTCTTCTTTTCTCCTTACAACTTTTGATTAAACTCAAATTTGGCGCCGCCATCTACCGTGACCGTGACATCAAAATTATCAGTCGGGTTTATAGGCGCAATCGAGAACTTCGCTTGACCGGAGACCACCGGCGCCACGGCGGAAAACTCTGGAATAAAGGGATACTTGGTGTCTTCAGAGGTTAAACGCAGCACCTGTGTGCCTGTGCTCAGCTCGGTAACAGACCAGGCATCTTTTTTCTGCCCTGCCTGCGGATTAAGGCCCAAAAGCAATCCACTGGTTAAGCCCTTGTTAATCTTTACTGTTATTTGCCCTGCAAAATCTGAGAATGAAAAACTGTCGCCTTCTTCCCCGTCTTTCCTTTGGAGCAAATCCGTATCTCCCGCGTCTTCAGGCAAAGCATCTATCTTGAGCTTGATATATGTATTACTTTTGCCGTCCTTGTCCTTTACAGTAATGACTGAGTCTGTGTCTCCGGAAGCGGTAAATTGCAGGGGAAGCAGCAACAGCATATCCGCGGTGATGATGAGGTCATCGTCCACGTCCTCGCTTTTAATAGTAACGGGAGCCACTATTATTTCATAGTCCAGGGTAAGCGTCTTCCCCGCGTTAATGATGTCGGCAAGGTCAAAATCGAAACTATGGGGTGGAACATTTCCTGTATAGTCGCCGCCAATCTCTGGAAATTTGACCTCTTTTAAGGAGTTCGGCTTATCAAGCGCATCGCCTTTATCGTGGTCAGCTTCATCAGAGATAAGAGGGGTATTCGGTCCACCGGGCTGCTTTGCGGTCAAACGCACCGTGTGGTTCTCGCCTTTCGCAGGATCTGGCAAGCCATCCACATACAAATAGGCGTGTACGGTGTCAAACTTGATGCTTCCCCCAAGGGCTTTGGTCAGAGCGCTCAGGTCAATGCCCTCAACGACATCTTCAAATATGCCGTTTTCGCCGGGTTTCACATCCGCCTTTTTCCATTCAAAGCCCAGGTCAAACTCGAATTTACTTTTGGTCAAGGGCTTGTCAAGCCGGGCATAGATTTGTATTTTTTCGCTTGCCACATATGCAGCATGACTTGAATTATTAAGCAGTGTGTATTCCTCAGTGGCATTAATAAATCGCAAGTTGTTTGGTTTTGCTCCATCCACCTCACCAGCATCAAAAACGGTAATACCCAACTGCGGTACTTTGAGCAAAAGGTTTGACTGTTCAGTCGCGCCGCCGGTTAAAGATATAAACGACTTTTTATCATTCACTATATCATTCACCACCACATTAGACATCCATTTTTCCATATCGCCCAGCCCGATTTCAACCAGGGGGGGGATGGCGTCCGCTGAAGCTTTGGAGGTATCTATTTCAAATTCGTCAACCAAGGTATCCCATAGTGTTTGATTTATCAGGTCACCCGAAAAATCAGGAACATCACCGCTTAATACATACAAGGCGCCTCCGTCGGCCACATAAACAGGAGGAGCGTGGTTAATACTCGCAAATCGCGTCATCGCGTCTATTGCTCTCTGGGGAATTTCAACGGACTGGGTATCAAAGTTGCTCGAATCCCCCATATACTCTGACAAATTCAATGTCTGTTTGGCAATCGGGTAACGGAGCAGGTAGGTCTGTACCTTCTTGCCGTCTATAGTTTCCCCGTCGATAATAACCGAAGACCGGAAGTTGTAAATATCCATACCGTCCATGCCATCCAATTCCCTGATTTTCGCGGGGGTCAGATTATCTTCAATCAAGTCGCCCACTCCCTCATAGGTTCCCAATGGAACGTGCAACTCCGGATGCCCGGTAACTTTAATCGACTCCGGTATTTCGAAGCCGCACGACATGAACATGAAGCAAGATGCGGCAAATGCCGCGCCCGCAAACCAATTGTTTTTCATAAGTACTCCTGTGAAATATTTCATAGTAAATAACATATCATACTTATCGGCGAGTGGCAAGCGGAATTCAGCAGGAATTACAGTGCAGCAGGGTGAAGGCATATAAATTACTGCGCACCTTTACCACCATAGATGTACGCACATATGCCGTGGATGTACGCACATATGCCATAGATGTACGCACATATGCCGTATATGTACGCACATATGCCACAGATGTACGCACATATGCCGTATATGTACGCACATATGCCACAGATGTACGCACTTCTGCCGTGGATGTACGCACATATGCCACAGATGTACGCACTTCTGCCGTAGAAGTACGCACTTCCGCCATACGGCGGCTGTTTCCTAAAAAGCACGCTCAGTGTTGACCACACACTCCTACGAGTATTCCATGGTATCGCATTTAACCTGTCCCTTCACCGTCAAGCGGCCCGGTTTGAAGTGCGAATTGCTGAATAGTTGCACACACTTCTTTTTTATGCCATACTACATTCAGGAGTTATAATGAAAAAAACAGTCAAAGCTGCCGTATTGGCAGCGGTCTTTGTGTTAGTGTTCGGCTGCGCGTCAAAGCCGGCCTGGATTTCTGATTACGATGCAGGACAAAAACTTGCGGAGCAAAAGAATCTGCGAATTTTTCTGCTTTTCAGCGCCGATGAAACAGACCAGATAAATGCCGGCTTAAAGAAAATTTTTGATGCCAAAGAAACACAGAAGACTCTCAAAGAGTATGTGCTGATTAACATTGATTTTTCCGAATCCCGGTATAACGCGGCGGAAGCGGCGGAGGATGCGGATGAAAAAACAGCGGAAGCCGCTGAAAAGGCCCAGGAACTCCTGCTTCGCGATTCAGATGTGGCGCAGCGGTATTCTGTGCAGGGGCTGCCCGCCGCGTACATCCTTACCAAAGAAGGGTATGTCCTGGCTTCCCTGGAGCTTGACCCGGAAACCGCCACCGCGGCGCAGTTCGTGGAACTTTTTGCCGCCCAGCAGCCGCAAATTGATTCGGTGTATGCGCTTTTGAACAAGATTGAATCTTCCGCCGGGCCTGATAAAGTGCTGGCCATCAACGACCTCTATGAGGCAACGGAAGTGCAATACCGCAATTTGCTGTCAGCGTTGTTTGAGCCGGTTCCCGATTTAGACCCGGAAAACAAGACGGGTTTTTTGGGGAAATTTATGCTTCAAATCGCCTATCACACCGCAATGAGCTATATTACCGCCGGAGACATAGACTCCGCGGTACAGGAATTCCTTGCGGCTGCGGAAAGCCCCGCTCTTTCGCCGGAAGAAAAGCAGGAATCGCTTTTCACCGCCGCCTATTTCATGGCGAATACCGGCGCCGGTGATATTGAAAGCGTTCAGGCGTATTTACAGCAGGCATACGACGCCGCGCCGGAAAGTGAAAACGCTCCGATGATTGTGGAGATTTTGGGAGGGTTTAAAGCCCAGCAAGAATGATCGCCCTCGGCCTGATTCTCGTATTTTTCTCCATGATTTTTTCCGCCTCGGAAAGCGCGTTTTTGTCAATCAACAAGCTGCGCCTCCGGGTGCGGCGGCTCAAAAATGACAAGCGGGCAATCCGGGTATGGAATCTGCTGGAACACCGGGATATGCTGCTCAATACCTTTCTTTTGGGCAACAACATCGTTAATATCACCATCACCGCTCTGATTACCGCCTTTGTGCTCGCCCTGTTCAGGCGGCTTGGCATATTTGCAAGCTCTGAAGTCAGCGCGGCGGCCCTGCTTGCCACAGTATTTCTGCTGATTTTCGGCGAAATCATGCCAAAAACTATCGGCGCCCGGTATCCCGAACAGACCGCTTTTTTGCTCAGCGGGATTATCGCTCTATTGGTCAAGCTGCTCTCCCCCCTCACTTTGGTGTTCACCAGGATTTCCCGGCTTTTGGCAAAGCTCATGGGTATTCCCCTGGAAACCGGCCGGGTGTCGTTTACCGCTGAGGAAATAAAAAGCTTTATCGACATCGGCGAGGAAGAAGGGGTGCTTGAATCAGGTGAAAAGCGGATGATGCACCGGGTGTTTGCCTTTGCCGACCTTGCCGCCAAGGATATTATGACCCCCCGGACAAAAATAGTAGCTCTGTCCCTTTTCGCAACCTACCGGGACGTGCTGGAACTGGCCCAGCGGAGCCGGTTTTCTTGTTTCCCCGTGTGCAGGGACGGTATGGACGACGTGGCTGGGACGCTTTACCTGAAAGATATGCTTGCCCTGGGGGATGACCCGGCGGGATTTTCCATAAAAGCCGCTATGCGGGAACCGGTCTTTATTCCGGGGACAAAAAAAATATCTTCAGTACAGCAGACACTGCGGGAAAAGAACCAGAGCATGGCCATCATCATGGATGAATATTCCGGCACCGGGGGCCTGCTCACCACTCAAGACATCGCGGAAGCGATTTTCGGGAAAATCAGCGGCAGCCGGGAAGGGAGGGATAAACCGCTGGTAACCGCCCTCAGCCGGAACGAATTGATTGCCGACGGTTCCTGCCGCCTGACCGAACTGGCGGAACGGGAAGGCATTGTCCTGCATTCGAAGCATTACGAAACCCTGGGCGGGTTTGTGCTGGAAAAATGCGACCGGATTCCCCAGATCGGGGACGCGGTTTCCAACGGGGGCCACACGTTCACGGTGATGGCAGTGAACCAGAACCGGGTGCAAAAGATACACATCACCCGGAAAGAGCCGTTGGTTTTCCCCTCATGATGTGGTCTGTTATCGCGCTGGCGTGCCTGATTGCCGCTTCGGCGTTCTTTTCCGCTTCCGAAACGGCCTTTTTGTCCATCACCCGGATAACCCTGCAGCATTTGCAAAAATCCGGAGACAGCGCGAGCCTTCGGGTGTGGCGTCTCCGCCGCCATCTGGACAGCCTGCTCTCTACGATTCTGGTGGGCAACAATCTGGTGAACAACTTCGCGTCTTCCATTGCCGCTGCCCTGGCCATTTCTCTGGCGGGAAGTTCCGGAGTGGTCATTGCCAGCGCGATGATGACCGTACTTATCGTGCTGTTCGGAGAGATATTGCCCAAGACCGCCGCGGCCTATTATCCTCTGGAAACGGCGAAAAAAACCGCCCCGCCTCTTTCGGCAATGAAAACGCTTCTTCTGCCAGTGGTCTTTGTATTCACCGGGTTTACCAAAGGAATCAACCGGCTCCTGAACATCCGCAAATCCGCAAGTCCCCTGATTACCGAAGAGGAACTGAAAACCCTCATCGACCTGGGAAGCCAGGAAGGGACAGTGGAACAGGGGGAACGTGAAATGCTCAAGCGGATTTTCGAATTCACCGATTTGCGGGCAGAGGACATCATGCGTCACCGTTCCCTGGTCAAAGCGATTCCCCGGAACGCTTCCTACAGCGAAATGATTGGCGCTTTTACGTCCAGCGGATATTCCCTGCTTCCGGTGTATGACGGAGCGCCGGATAATTATATTGGCCTGGTGTACTATAAGGATGTGCTGTTTTACCGGGGGCGCAGCAAGGCGGGCTGCCTTCGCGTCTGTATGCGGAAGCTCCGGTTTATCCCCGGCACCATGCCGGCAGTGACGCTGCTGCATACTTTCAAAGCTGAAGGGACAGGCTTTGCGGTGGTGGTAAACGAACACGGGGGGAACTCCGGTATCGTCACCACAGACGACGTGCTCAACGCGGTGCTCGGCAGAATTGCCGGAGGAAGCGCTGCTCAGGATCAGCAGGACGCCGACGGGATTCGCATCTTAAGCCCCTGGGAATTCAGCGTTCCCGGCGGCCTCAAGCTGGCGGAGTTCAATGGGATTTTCAGCTTTGCTTTTGATTCCGACTGGTACGATACGCTGGCCGGCTGGCTTCTGGAACGCTTTGACGCCCTGCCCCAGGCTGGGGAATGCCTGAGGACGGAAAGCTGCGTCTTTACGATTGAAGAGCAGGAAAACCGGCGGATTCAGCGGGTGCGGGTGTGCCTGGCGCAGAAGTGAAGCGCCGGAAAAGCCACTTGACCTTTTATTTTATATAATATATTCTTTCTGCATACGGCAGGAGGCGGCGTGGTAAACTCGAAATATCTTGTCTTGACAGCACTTACAGGGTTTATCCTGTCCTGTCTCACCGGATTGATTTTCGGCGCTTCATGGGGTATTCTGTTGCTGCGGGCGCTGATTTGCGCGATTGTTTTTGGGGGCGCGGCTTTCGGTATTCAATTTGCCGCAAAGAAGTTTCTTGTTGAACCGGACAAAAACAATACGGCGCCTGATAGGGCAGACACCGGTTCCATGGTGGATATAACTTTGGAGGATGAAGATTTGCAAAGTGAAAACGATGTTTCTTTTGATGTTGGAAATATCGTTGCAGACACCGCTGATGTTTCCCCTGAGACAGGGCGGCAGGCGGACGACATTCAGGAATTCTCGAATTTCCAGCCCTTTCAATTTGGGCAGGACGTGAGCATGGATGATTTTTTTGATGATGATGAGTCGCCGGATACTATGCTGGCAGCCGATAAGGTTCAGAGCAAAGCGAAGAACCATCCGGCGTTTGACAAAGAAAAAGCAAACCCAGCGATTCTTGTCCAAACAATACGGACAATGCTGGCCGGCGATAAAAACACATAAGGATATGTAAGATGGGGAATTCAATTTTTGAGCAAAAAACAGAAGATGAACTCTGGCTTGAATATAAGAAAACCCGGTCAATTGGCCTGCGGGATGCGTTTATCCGGCAGTATATGCCCCTGGTTAAATATGTAGCCGGAAAGGTGGCAACGGGGTTGCCGGGAACTATTGAGTTTGACGATTTGGTCGGTTATGGGCAGTTTGGCCTTCTGGATGCCATCAGTAAATTTGACCCTGAAAGAAATATAAAGTTCAAAACCTATGCAGTCACCCGTATCCGGGGGGCTATTTTTGACGAGCTCCGGCAGCTTGACTGGGTTCCCCGGTCAGTCAGGCAGAAATCACGGGAACTTGAGGACACCATCGGAGAACTGGAAGCTACACTGGGACGCCCTGCCACGGACGGGGAAATTGCCAAAACTATGGGCCTGAGCGAGGAAGAATTCCTGCAAACGGTCATGAAAGTTTCTGGAACCAGTGTCATTTCTCTGAACGAGGTGTGGTATGCCGGAGATGATTCGGAACATATATCTATTATGGACAGTATAGAATCCCCTTCCAGCCTGAATCCCGATGTTATTGTGGAACGGGAAGAAGTTCGGCGGGTGATTGCGGAGGCAATCAATGAATTGCCGGAAAAAGAAAAAATGGTGCTGGTTCTGTATTATCACGAAGATTTGACCTTTAAGGAAATCGGACAGGTTTTGAATGTCAGTGAGTCCCGGATTTCACAATTGCATACCAAGGCAAATCTGCGGCTCAAAGCGAAATTAACCAATGTGCGTAAAGGCATCTTGTAGGAAGCAATGAATTATGGTGGATTTGGATTTGATTCGGTCAGAAATGCAAGCTCAGATGGAAAAAGACCGAGAAATCCGTGTTCTTACCATCTATGCGTCTTCCCTTGAAGACGCCTTGTCCGATGCGGCGATTCAATTTAATACCTCTATTGCCAATCTTGAATATGAAGTCCTTGAACACGGATCCCCGGGAATTCTGTCCCTAGGTAGAAGGCCCTGGCTTATCCGAACAGAGAAACTGTCCGATGTCCAGAGAAAAAAACTCGAAGAGGAAGAAAAAGCTGCCGGTACGGAAGCCGTACAGGAAGAAATCAAAATTCAGGACAAGGACGGTGTGTTCTTTATCCGGCTTTTCAATTCGGATATTATGCTTAAAGTGATTCCTCCCGCAGGTAATGGAGAAACCGTTCAACTAAATGATGTGCTTGAAAGCCTTAAGCAGATACATTCAATTTCACTTAACCGTCAGGCCATAAATGATTGTGTCAAAAAAGGAACCGACGCTCAATATGTGCCGGTGGGTATTTATAACCATGTTGCCGGAGAGGATGCAAAATTTACCATTGCTATTTCTTCTGATGAAATGGAAGCCATGATTATCGTAACACGTCCGGGTAAAAATGGCTCAGATGTTGCTCCCGACCGCATCCGGGCGGCATGCCGCGTCCAGGGGGTGGTAGATAATGTGGATTGGTCTCCCCTGGAAGAATTCCTTGACGATCCGGTGTATGATATTCCTACGGTTGTTGCCCGTGGTATTAATGCGGTGGACGGCAAGGATGCTTCAATCCAATACCTGTTTGAAACCGATACCACGAAATTGTTGGCCAAAGAAACTGAGGGCGGCAGGATTGATTTTAAGCAACTGAATATTGTGCAGAATGTGGTGCAGGGCCAAACGGTGGCTCAGAAAACTCCGGCGGAACGGGGGGAAAATGGAAGAACCCTTTTGGGCAAAGTGCTGATGGCCAAAAACGGCGTGGATATTCCTCTGCCTCTTGGTACCCATGTGCGCGCTGACGGGTTTTCCCTGGTGGCGGAAATCAACGGGCGGGTTTTTTTGCAAAATGGCCGGGTGCACGTGGAGCCGATTCTGGAGCTGGACAATGTATCCATCAAGACTGGTAATATTGAATTCCTCGGCACGGTCATTGTTAAAGGCAGCGTGGATGATGGATTCAGCGTGAAGGCGTCCGGGGATATTACGGTTTCCGGTACTGTCGGAAAGGCGAAGCTGGAAGCGGATGGGGATATTATGATACAGAATGGGATTATGGGGCAGAATCAGGGAACCGATGCTATCCGTGCGGGCAAATCCCTCTGGGCGAAATTTATTCAGAATGCGATTGTTGAAGCCGGAGAGGATGTGATTGTTGGTGACGGAATCATCAGTTCACTGATAACGGCAAACCGCCGGATTATTCTGAATGGCAAACGGGCAACGATTATTGGCGGTCATTTGTATGCCACGGAAGAAATCAATGCCAAAACCATCGGCGCCGCGGATGCCGGAGCGGAAACCATACTTGAAGTCGGGTTTGATGTGACGCGGAAGCGGCGGCTGAATGCTCTTTTAGCTAACCAGGCGCGGCTGATAAAGGACTTAAATGCTCTGGAACTCAATATTCAAACCTTTGAAAACTTGAAGAAATCCCAGAAAGTCCTGGCAGCGGAAAAACAGCTCATTTATAATGAATTGCTCCAGAAAAGCAGTACCATTACTGCGGAGTTAAAGAGTATTTCTGTGGAATCAAAAGAAATCAGTGCCTTTTTGAATAATTCCACGGTTGACGGCAAAGTTTCCGCTTCCGCGATTGTATATCCCGGGGTGAAGCTTGTGATCCGGGACGCAAAAACTGATATAAAAACCGAGGTCCGCGCGGTAACATTCCGTTGTAAGAACGGAGTAATCGAACGGGGAAAATATGTAGATGTCTCTTCTCTCCCCGAGAGGCAAAATAGTGTAAAACGGACATAATATGGCGATACAACCCATTGATTTACAAACATTATACAGCCAGCTTGATACGGTGGCAAAAACCGTGATGCAGCAGCAGCAGGGGGCGCAGCTTACTCATGCCATGCGCGCGGCGGAATTGACCCGGCAGGAAACAGAAAAGAATACCGCCGTGCGGGAACTTACTCAGGAAAATGAGGGGATGGAAGCAATCAAT
Source organism: Treponema sp. (assembly GCA_031290005.1). GTDB lineage: Bacteria > Spirochaetota > Spirochaetia > Treponematales > Treponemataceae > JAISTZ01. The sequence goes on from JAITOJ010000126.1 coordinate 15,463, forward strand.
GACCGGACTTCTTCGGGAAAGCAGAATCAGGAAGGCCGGGATAAACAAAAAAAGCAGCCGGAGATGCAGGAAGAAGCAAAGCATTTTTCACCTATAAAAGACCCGAATCTGGGGCGCCACGTTGATGTATTAGGGTAATACGGAATGAATATGCTTGCCCTGGCTCTGGCGCTTTTTGCACTGAATATTGCGTTGTGGGCGTATTTTTTTTTCCGGTTCAAAAAACAGGCTGCTCCTGAGAGCGTGCTGTTTTCTATCCGTAACGAGGTGGATAAACTGGTGCGGGAAATCAGCCGGGAAGTAAACAACGACATAACGCTTATTGACGACAAGCGAAGTGATTTGCGGGCAATTATCGACGAGGCGGCCCGGTTTATTACTCTTTCGGATGTGGAATTGAGAAAACGGGAACGCGAACAGTCCGCTTTTGCATCCCTGCGGAATGCGGCTCCGGAACCATTGGTTATTATCAAAACCCCAGAACCGGTGAGGCCGAAAAAAAGCGACCGGGAACAGACCCTGGAATTATACGCCGCCGGATTATCGTGCGAGGCAATAGCCAAAAAACTTGCCATATCCATTACGGAAGTGCAGCTTTTTATTGAAATGGCAGGAACCGGAGCATGAAATTCCTGTGCTTGTCTGACCAAATTGACCCGCTGGTCTACAGCAAATCCATCACCGAACGTTTCGGCGATGTGGATATAATCCTGTTTGCCGGGGATTTGCCTTCGGAATACATTGACTTTGTGGTATCCTCCCTAAACGCGCCGTCTTTTTTTGTGTTTGGCAATCACGAGCTGGGAGATTTGTGCCTTTATCATCGCGAATTCCGCGGCCGCCGGGAAACAGGCTTTGGCAATCCATTCTTTCCTGAGTTTCGCGCTAACGGCGCATCCTATACGGGTTTTAAGATGCAGCGGCTTAAGGCCGGAGAACAAACATTGTTGGTGGCAGGCGCTTCCGGTTCCATCCGGTATAACAACGGACTTTGTCAGTACACCAATCAGGAGATGTTCTTCAAACTTTTGAAACTGCTCCCTGCGCTTTGGTACAATAAAATCCGTTACGGAAGATATCTGGATATTTTTTTAACCCATGCCCCTCCCTGGCATATCCACGACCTTCCTGACCTCTGCCACCGGGGTTTCAAGTGTTTCCGGTGGTTTATGAAAAGATTTACCCCGGCCTATATGATTCACGGACATATTCATCTCTATGATTTGCAGGCTCACCGGCGCACCCGGTATCATGATACGGATGTGGTGAATGCTTACGGCTATTATGTGTTTGACTTGGAAATCCCCAAAAAACCGGGAGGAACGGGCAATGAAAAGCTGGTTATTTAACGAAGCGGACAATGATTTCGCAAAAGCGCGGAATATGGCGCTTATCAACGAAATACAGCATTTTTTTAATCCCGATGACACAGCCCTGCTTTCTTTTCAGGAAGCAAAGGAACTGCTCAAACCTCACAACGAAGTCTACAAAGGGATGCAGACAATTCCGGTTGACCTGATTGTGGGCAGCGAGGGGCGCTACCGGGATTTTGACAATCACTTTTTCCCCAAGCACAATTACACAAAGAACCGGTGGCTCAACATCGACATGGCGCATCTGCAAAACGTTAATCTGCCGCCAATCCGCCTGTACGAACTGGGGGAACTGTATTTTGTCCGGGACGGGAATCACCGGGTTTCGGTGGCTCGTTCACGGGGAGTGCAGTTTATCGACGCGGAAGTGACCAGCCTGCAAAGTGAAATCAAGATCAGGCCGGGCAGACTGAATCAAAAGGCATTGCTTGCCCAGGTGCTCGCTTATGAAAAACGCTTGTTTTACGCGATCACCGCCTTCGGGGATATTACAGATTGCTGGAATATGGATTTTTCCGCCCCCGGTCGGTACGATGTCATTTACAATCACATCATCATTCATAAGTATTATATCAACCAGAACAAAACTCAGGAAATCTCCATGGTGGAAGCAGTCCGTTCCTGGTATGATGCGGTGTATCTTCCGATCATCAAGACGATTGAACGGCAGCGGATACTCAAATGCTTCAGGGGCAGGACAGCCTCAGACCTGTACGTGTGGGTAGTGAGGTACTGGGATGACCTGAAAAAGGACTTCGGCAACTGTTATTCCCTGGACGAAGCGGCCAGGGATTTTAAGAGCCGTTTTACCAAAAGTCCTTTTGAAAAATTGTGGCGCTGGCTGAAAAGCGCCCGGCCTGACTGCTAACTGGTCTTTTCCGCGGCGCGCAGCTTGCGGAGTTCAAAGAATATCAGCGTTCCCGTGAGGAGGAGTGAAAAGCCGTCCGCCACAGGATTGGCCGCCACCACGCCCCAGAGTTTCCAGATTCTGCCAAAAATCAGCATACAGGGGAGAAGCACGATGAACTGTCTGAGCATGGACAGGAATATGGAGATTTTGGGCCGTCCGGTCACCACAAAGACATTGGAAGACACGATTTGAAAGCCGTTGAGGGGCATCATGATTGCCGCGATACGCATGGCTCTGGGGGCAAAGGCGAGCAGCGCCGGGCTGCCGCCGGGGGAAAACAAGCGCACCAGGAAGACGGGAAAGGTCTCGGCAATGACGAACCCCAGGGTACAGACCACCGTGGCGGCGGCCACCGCACCCAGGTAGGTTTTGCGCACCCGGCGGAATTGTTTTGCCCCGTAGTTGTAGCCCAGGATGGGCTGGGCGCCTTGATTGATGCCGAATACGGGCATCAGAATCAGCATACTGATGGAACCGACGATATTCATTCCTGTGAGGGCGATGTCGCCGCCGTTGGCAACTCCCAGGCTTTCCGCGCCGTACCAGCCCATGCTGGTGTTGTACAGGAGCTGCACTCCTGACATCATGAGCTGCAACAGAAACTGCGCCGATCCAAAGGTCATTATCTGGCCGATAATGCGCAGCGAGGGCTTGAATCCGAAAAGCCTGAGCGGGATGACCGCTTTACGGCTCATGCTGAAGCTCAGAATCCAGATGGCTGAGGCAAGTTGGGAGATAATCGTGGCCCAGGCCGCGCCCTCAACTCCCCAGCGGAAGACAAAGATAAACAAAGGGTCAAGGAGCATATTCAATCCCGCACCCAGTATCATGCTTATCATGGTGATGGTGGGGAAGCCCTGGGCGCGGGTGCAGTGGGAAAAGCCGAAACCCACCATCATGAACACTTGGCCAAACAGGATGATGCGGTAATAGGAGCGGGCATAGCTGAGTACGCCGCTTCCATCCTGGGCGCCCAGAATAGACAGGAGGGGGTCGATGAAGATTCTTTCCAGAATCATGAGCAGTACGCCGGTGAGGACCAGGAGCCAGAAACAGTGGCTCAGAGCGCCGGCAGCTTCTTTTTTGCGGCCTGCTCCCAGGCGCATGGAAATCATGTTGGCCGCGCCAATACCGAAAAGCATGGCAAAGGCCATGGAAATGGTCATGAGGGGGAGCACGAGGGAGAGGCCGCCCAGGGCCATTTCGTCCACCCCCTGGCCCACAAAGATACGGTCAACAACGTTGTATAAGGCGTTTACCAGCATTCCTGTTACTGCCGGGATGGAAAATCGCAGGAGCAGTTTGCCTACCGGTTCAGTGCCCAGGCGTTCGGCGGCATTGAGCCGTCCGGTGTTTGGTGATTCAGTTTCTTTTGACATGGGGGGTAGTGTAGCGGTTTTGTACTGGTTGGACAATGGGCGCGCGCCCAGGAGCGGCAATTCGGGATAAAAAAACAGCCCGCAGATTTGCTCCCACGGGCTGCCCCCTTACGGCACAATCGCCTTCTGAATGACGCTCCAGGGGCCGGCCTCGCCCATTCGGCTTGGGCCGTGGCCCATTTGCCTTGGGCCGTGGCCCATTTGTCTTGGGCCGTGGCCCATTTGTCTTGGGCCGTGGCCCTTTTGTTTTGGGCCGTGGCCCATTCGTCTTGGGCCGTGGCCCATTCGTCTTGGGCCGTGGCCCATTTGTCTTGGGCCGTGGCCCTTTTGCTTTGGGCCGTGGCCCTTTCGTCTTGGGCCGTGGCCCATTTACTTTGGGCCGTGGCCCTTTTGGCTTGGGGAGTCCCCCATTTGCCTTGGGGGCTCCCCCATTTGCTTTGGGGGCTCCCCCAAACCGTCAAACGAAAGAAGGCGAAGCCGCAACCGACCTCGCCTTCTTACTGTTTAGCAAACCCTCGCACAACACACCGTTCCCAGGCATAAGCTAGGCCCACAAACAAAGGCGGCCTCCGTTGCCGGAGACCGCCCGCCGCTCACGATCGCTGGGAAATATCGCCCTTCGGCTTTGGTTCCTCAACTTTCCCAAACTTGAGCATAGCAAACCCCAGCCCAGCGGTCAACACGATCACAGAAAAACTAAGAATAAGAAAATCCATACTTTACTCCTTTTCATTCCGAGAAATGAAAAACACACCTAAACAGAATGCAAGCGCCGTAACACCTGCACCACCCACAATCACCAACACATGCGGTAAATCCGCATCAACGATTGTTACCAGAATACTACCGGCAAAAACCATCTTGGAAATATCAAGGGAATAATCACCTAACTTTTCCCATACAGTGGCTTTTACCTTTTCCGACTTAAACAATGCCATTCATTATCTCCTTGCATATAGTATACCGTCTTTTCCCCCAAAAAGCAAGCCCCGCGCAAAAAAGGCGCGCAGCCTTTTAACCACGCGCCTTCCTTGCTCCCTTATTCCGCGCCTACCGCCACCCCACCACCACCGCGTTGCTGCCGCTGCCGTAGCCGCCCGCCTCGCGTCCCCCGCCGTGCCCCCGCGTGAGGCTCTTCCTTTTGCCTCTTGCCCCCCAAACAAAGAAGGCGAAGCCCCGAAAGACCTCGCCTTCTCACCTTTTCTAGCAAACCCTCGAGCAATACACCGCTCTCAGGCATAAGCAAGGCCCACAAACGCCCAGGCTCTTCAAACAATGCATCGCTCCCAGCATAGGCAATGCCCGCAAACGTCAAGCTCTGTCCCCAACACCGTTTCCAGGCATAAGCTAGGCCCACAAACGCCAAGCTCTGTCCCCCAACACCGCCCGCAAGCATAAGCTAAGCCCGCAAACGCCAAGCTCTGTCCCCCAACACCGCCCGCAAGCATAAGCAAAGCCCGCAAACGGCAAGCTCTGTCCCCAACACCGCCCGCAGGCATAAGCAAGGCCCGCAAACGCCAAGCTCTGTCCTCCCCCCCCAAACAAAAAAGGCGAAGCCGGGACAAACCAGATTCCTTCGATTAGATTGTCTGTCTTTTAAGTTCCCGGTTTTTCTTGTATTCGGCAAGAGAAACAAAACTCGCCGGGCGCTCT
>JAITOJ010000012.1 GCA_031290005.1 Treponema sp.
ACCTCAAAATATCCCAGAGAACCACGCCCTGGAAACCTTGTTAGCTAATGCGTAAGCTAACAAAGTGAATCAACAATAACACAAAAGATTTGGTATGTCAAGTGAAAAGAGCATAGAGGATTTTACTTACTTTCGCGGCGGTTTGCGGAACATCGGCACGCTTACAAGCGCTTGACAACAGTGATTGCCGCTATTATTATATGAATAGTTGTTCATATGAGCGTTTGTTTGGAGGTTATATGATTGAATCGAAGTGTGCCTCTGTGCCGGACAGCGAGGAAATACTGTTTGACCTGGCGGATTTGTTCAAAATTTTTGGAGACACCACCCGAATCAAGATACTGTTCGCACTATTAGAGTCGGAACAGTGCGTGAGCGATATTGCCACGCGGCTGGAGATGACCCAGTCGGCGATTTCCCACCAGTTGCGGGTGTTGAAAGCGAACAAACTGGTCAAATTCCGCCGGGACGGGAAAACGCTGTTTTATTCCCTGGCGGATTCCCACGTGGAATTGATTCTGAACCAGGGACTGGAGCACGTGAGAGAATAGCGTATAGAAGGAGATTGATATGAATATGAAGAATCTGAGGATTATTTTGGGGGCAATGGTGCTGGCGGGGGGCGTCGCGTCGCCGCATTTGGGGCAGATCCTGCCGGAATATCCGGCTATGGCGCCGGGGATGCTGTCGATATGGTTGTGCGCTTTGTCGTTGTTGATAACCGGGTATGACGTATTGTGGCGGGCGCTCAAAAATATCCTCCGGGGGGCGGTGTTCGACGAACACTTTTTGATGAGCGTCGCAAGCATCGCGGCGTTTGTCATCGGGGAATACCCGGAGGCGGCGGCGGTGATGCTGTTTTATCAGATTGGGGAATATTTTCAGGACTATGCGGTAGACAAATCCCGGCGCTCCATTGCTGCCCTGACCGCCATCCGGCCTGACCGGGCCTTTGTGGTTCGGGATGGCAAAGTCCGGGAAGTTCCGCCGGAGGATGTGGCTGTCGGCGAATATATCGAGGTGAGGCCGGGGGAACGGCTGCCTCTGGACGGGGTGGTGGCTGAGGGAGTGTCGTTTCTGGACACCTCGGCTTTGACCGGTGAATCCGTGCCCCGTGAAGTGCTGCCGGGAAGCGAGGCTCTGGCGGGAAGCGTAAATACGTTGGGGCTGCTCCGCCTTCAGGTGACCCGGTGCGCGGGGGACTCGGCGGTGTCACGGATTTTGCGGTTGGTGGAAGAGGCGGGGAACAAGAAGGCCAAAACCGAGCGGTTCATCACCCGGTTCGCCCGGGTCTATACTCCCATCGTTACGGTATCGGCCTTCCTGCTGGCGGTCATTCCACCCCTCCTTCTGGGGGGCGGCGCGGCCTGGGGCGAGTGGGTCAGGCGGGGAGTCATCTTTCTGGTGGTGTCCTGCCCCTGCGCCCTGGTGATTTCCGTGCCTCTGGGGTTTTTCGGCGGTATCGGCGCGGCGTCGCGGCAGGGGATTCTCATCAAGGGCGGGAATTACCTGGAATTGCTGGCCCGGACGTCGGTAGTGGTGTTCGACAAAACCGGTACGCTGACCAAGGGAGTATTCAATGTGAGCGCGGTGCATCCGGCTCAGGGGGGCGTGTCCGAAGCGGAACTGCTGGCGCTGGCTGCCCACGCGGAGAAGTTCTCCTGCCACCCTATTTCCTGTTCCCTGCGGACGGCCCATTCGGGGTCCTGCTGCGACTGTGTGCGGCTGACCGGGGCGCGGGAGATTTCCGGCAAGGGGGTGAGCATAACCGTGGACGGGGAAGCGGTGCTGGCGGGAAACAGCGCCCTGCTTCGGGACGAGGGGGTTTCGGGCATCGCGGAGGAGTGCGCGGCGTCCGACGGGGGAACTATCGTCCATGTGGCCGCGGGAGGAACCTACAGCGGGCATATCGTCATCTCTGACGAGTTGAAGGCCGATGCCCGGCGGACGATTCAGGAACTCAAGGCAGCGGGAATCAAAAAGACCGTCATGCTCACCGGGGATACGCAAAGCGCGGGTCAAAAAGCCGCCGCTGATTTGGGGGTTGACGAAGTCTACGCCGGGCTTTTGCCCGCTGACAAAGTGGCGCAGGTGGAACGTCTCCTGGCTGAAGAACAGACCGGCGGGAAGCGCGGAACAGTGGCGTTCCTGGGGGATGGCATTAACGACGCGCCGGTTTTGGCCCGCTCGGATGTGGGTGTGGCTATGGGCGGCCTTGGCTCTGACGCGGCTATTGAAGCCGCTGATGTGGTCATCATGTCCGATGAACCCTCGCGCCTGGCAAAGGGCATAAAAATCGCCCGGAAAACTATGGTAGTGGTGAGGCAGAATATTGTGTTCTCCCTGGGTATCAAAGGGGCGGCGCTGGTTCTGGGCGCGGCGGGGATTGCTTCCATGTGGCTTGCGGTATTCGCTGATGTGGGAGTTACGTTCCTGGCGGTGCTTAATTCCCTCAGGCTGCTGGCCGGCTCCCCTATTTTTGCTGGCTTTTCCTCAGAGCGTCGATGACCCGCTGATCAAACTTGCCGCCGGTATTTTTGAGCAAATCGACCATCTCTTGGCGGGCATTTATGTTATTTTGCTGCGCCCGGGGGGAAGAAATAGTTTCAAAAGCGCAGGCAACAGCGATAATCCTGCCATAGGGCGAAATGCTGCCGTTCACGAGCTGCCGGGGATAACCGCTCCCGTCTTCCCGTTCCCGGTGCTGCATGACTCCTTGAATAACTGTTCCGGGAAATTGGCGGCTGGCAAGAATCTGCCCTCCCAACAAAGGCTGGGTATGCAGCCGGTTCCGTTCCGTAGGCGAGAGCCACCGTCCCGCGGTGTAGAGCTGGGGGGGAATGCGAAGTTTGCCGATTTCGTGGACAAGCGTGGCAATTCCCAGATCAATCAGATGCGGTTCTTTCATCTTGAATTGTATCCCTATGGAAATAGCAAGGATAGCGGAACGGACTGCATGACGGATAATGTCGCTTTTGGGAATATTGTCATCCAGAACCGGAATCCGGAGGATTGTATGCTGGTTTTCTTCAATAAAATACACGAGCCGCCCGGAAGTAGTTACCAGTTCGCTGTAATCCAGCAGTTTCTTGGCAGAAAAATCCGTAAAAGTTATTTCCATAAACCGGCAATAGGTGGCGAAAATTTTTTGACTCTGGACAATTTGTTCAGGCCCAGATGCTGCCGGCTCTCCTGTTTTCCTGAATTCCCGTACCGTCTCTCCTTCGGTGAACAGTTCCTGAAAACCCCATTTTTGAACCAGAGCTTTCAACTTTGCCGGAAGCGGAACTCCCGCGGGAAGGAAAATAAAATCTGTGTCGATACACACATCTCCAGAAAACCACGTTTCGGGAAGCAAGTCTGTTACTTTAAGGCTTGTCATTCGGCGCTCCTTTACCTGCCAGAGGACGGGCGGGGATTTCCGCGGACAGTTCCCCCATGAGCTGGGGGGTACTTTTTGAGCAGGCAGCCACCGCGAAATAGTAGATTTTACCGTTTTGCAGACCATTCAGGGTAACAGAATTCCCCTGTCCCGCGCTGACCGGAGAGGGGCCTTCCCTGGCAATCCGGCCCAAGTATTCCCCCGGACGTTCACCGTAATACACGTAATACGCTGCCCCCTGGGTATCCGGGGAAGAACGCCAGCTTACCGTAACAGCGGAATCAAAGATTTCCGCGCGCACCAGGAACGGCGGCAGCGGAGGCTCCATTTCATCAATCACCAGGCTGATTTGGGTAACCGAGGGAGACCGGGCGCCCGCTCCGTCAGGATAAAGGGCGGCTGCGGCCTGGAAATATTCGCCGGTAACCTGCCGGGATGTATCCTTGCCTGGTTCAACGGGAACCCAGGCAGGAAAGGAATCAGTCCAATTATAAATATCTTCCCCGGCGCGGACAAAATACTGTACTGCCGTTTCCTTTGGAGTGCCGGCTATAACGGAAAGACTTTTGAAGCCCGAACCGGGCAGCGTCCGCACGGGCTGAGTCTCAAAGCGCCCGCCCGCGGGATTGTAGAGATTCGCCCGACCGCCTCCGGGCAGGACAGTGTAATCCGCCGTGTACTCAACCGCGCGAAAATCGCGGCGGAAATGCAAACTATCCAGTGCGCCGCTGTATGCGGAACAAATTTCAAGTTCCGAAACATCCCCCATATGGGGCTGGAAAATATCCCCCGATTCGGTTCCCGTGGAAGTCAGATATCTGACCGCTTCCAGAACGCCGTCAATACGGTATTCCAGAAGTCCGGTTGTTTCATCAAAGGAAATACTGTGGCGGGCCCAAACTTCCGGTACGATGACCCGGCTTGAAGAGATTTGCACTTCACCGCCATTGGAGGTATAGCCCTCAAAAATATTGGTTGCGTTCCAGGCCATCTTGTTATTGAAAAAATAGGTTCCAAAACTCTGATATTGGGGGTATCCATTGATAATCCGGGAAGACTGCCAGTTCAGTATGACTTCTCCGTTTTCCACAATCGCCGGCTTGAGCCAGAATTCCATGGTAAAGGAACCCATCAATCCCGGCGCGCCGAACAGGGATGACTGTCCGCCCCGGAGCCGGATACCGCCGTTGCCGGAAAAAAGGGCCGCGCCCGTGCCCATGATGCCCCTGGTATACGAAACCGGCTCTTTGATAACCCTATAGTGCCCCGCGGAATCCACGGTTCGTTCCCTTTCAAAGTCAAAGAAGCAGTCGGACGCTTCATCCGCTTTCTGGTCGTTGGGGGCCAGCTCCAGGCTTTCGTAGCCGAACTGGCCGGTGGAGCGGGCGATGCCGTCGGCAAGGGAGAGGGTCTGCCAGCCGGACTTGCCCCCGAAAACAGTGGTGGTTTCCCGGGGAAAAACCCCGGATACTGCCAAAATCCCCAGTAGACAAACCAGGGCAAACCGGGGTATTACTTT
>JAITOJ010000042.1 GCA_031290005.1 Treponema sp.
TGTTCCGGTATCTTGTCCAAATCGCGGACATTTTTCTTGGGAATAATAATATGCTTGATTTTGTTCCGCTTGGCCGCCACGGTCTTTTCTTTTAAGCCCCCGATGGGCAGCACTTGCCCGGTCAGGGACAGCTCGCCCGTCATGGCCCATTCGGGCTTGATGACAGCGCCCTTCAGCAGTGACAGCAGGGCCGTGGACATGGTGATACCCGCGGAAGGCCCATCTTTGGGCGTGGCCCCTTCGGGGATATGCAGGTGCACGGTGTTTTTCTCGAACCACACGGGCTCGGTGATTTTTTCTTTTGCGGAAAACTGCTTAATCCAGCTAAAAGCGATTGTCGCGGACTCCTTCATCACGTCACCCAGTTGGCCCGTCAGGGTCAGCCCTTCCTTGCCGTTCCCCGGAACAGAGGCGGCTTCGATGAGCAGGGTGTCGCCGCCCATGCTCGTCCAGGCCAGGCCGATGGCGGTTCCCGCCTTGTCAGCCTTGATGTTCTCCGATTCGTCGAAGATGGGCTTGCCCAGGTGTTTTTCCACCAGGGCCGGCGTGATAAAAAACTGCTTTTCCAGGGTCAGGCGGTAGGCGGCCTCGGCCTCCGCAATTTCCGGGGGAACCGCTATCGGTTCAAGGGGCGCTGCCGGCGCGGCGGCGTCCGGCGGTGCTTCTGTTTTCGCCGGAGGCGCGGCTTCAACCTTTGGCTGGGCGGCCTTCAATTCGTTCAGCCGCTTTTCCGCCGCGACCACCTCTTCGGTGGCAAGCAATTCAGCCACTAGTTTGCGGTGAATTTTGTCCAGGCTCTTTTCGTAATTCCGCACCCCCGACTCCCGCGCGTAGGACTGGGCGATAAAATAGAGCGCTTCCGTGGAATACTTCGCCTGATTCCGCTTGAGGCCGTTCTTTTTCAGGCTCTTAGGAACCAGATATTTCCGGGCGATTTCCACCTTCTCCTGGTCGATGTACCCGGAAAGGGAAATAATTTCCGCCCGGTCCAGCAAGGGGGCGGGAATCGAATCCGGGGTGTTGGCGGTCAGAATAAAGAACACGTCCGAAAGGTCAAAGGGCAGGTCAAGATAGTGGTCGCGGAAATTAATGTTCTGCTCCGGGTCAAGCACCTCAAGCAGGGCGCTGGAGGGGTCGCCGTGGAAGCTGCTGCCCATCTTGTCGATTTCGTCGATCATGAACACCGGGGAACGGCTTTTCACGATTTTGAGGCCCTGAATGATTTTGCCCGGCAGCGCGCCGATATAGGTGCGCCGGTGGCCCCGAATCTCCGACTCGTCTTGGGTGCCCCCCACGGAAAACCGGAAAAAAGGCTTGCGCATGGCATCCGCGATGGAACGGCCCACGCTGGTCTTGCCCACCCCCGGCGGGCCGACCAGAAGCAGAATCGAGCCCTTGCCGTCCTTCTTCATCTTCCGCACCGCCAAGTATTCCATGATGCGTTTTTTTACGTCCTCCAGGCCGTAATGACCCTTCTCAAGGATTTTACGGGCCGAGTCCAGGTCGTATTGCTCCGCGCCGGGATTGCCCCAGGGCAGGGCCGAGATGGTTTCCAGGTAATTCCGGGTGACGATAAATTCCGCTGAGTTGGGGTCCATCAACTGGAACTTTTCCAGCTCGCTTTCCGCCGCTTCCTTCACTTCCCCGGTAAAATTAAAGGAATCCAGTTTTTCCTTAAACTTCTGGTAGTCCGAGGTCTTGGCGTCGGTCACCATGCCAAGCTCTTCCTTGATGGTCTTCAATTCTTCCCGCAAAAAATATTCCCGCTGCTGTTTTTCGATTTTGTCGTTGATTTCGCCCTGTATTTTTTTCTGAATCCGCAGCAGTTCCTGCTCCCGTTTGATATATACCAGCACCTGCTCCATGCGCTCCCGCACATTGACGGTCTCCAGAATGCGCTGCTGGTCTTTTTTATCGATGTTCAGAATGGAGGTGATGAAGTCCGCGATTTTGCCCGCGTGGTCGATGTTTACCATATTGAGCCGCATTTCTTCGGAAAACAGGGGATTATTCTCCGAAATCTCCTTCATTTCGCTGATGAGCGCCCGGGTGAGGGCCTTCACTTCCGCGGTCTGGTCTTCCTCGTCTTCCAGATATTCCACCGCCGCGGCCATGGGGCTGCGGTTTTTGAGCGCCTTGCGGATTTTGAACCGCTTGATGGTGGACACAAAAATATTAACCCCCCCATCGGGCAGGTTGATTTTCTTGATAATCCGGGCCACGGTGCCCACCGGATGCAAATCCTGCACTGTGGGCTGTTCCGTCTCAATATTGAGCATCACAATACCCAAAAAGCCGTTTTCGCTGTAGGCCTGCTCCACCACCTTGTCGTCGTCCGGGGAGTTAATCATCAGGGGAGTGAAAATTCCCGGAAAAATCGGACGTCCCGACAGGGGTATCAGGAGCAGTTTATTGGGCAAAAGCTGCTCAATAGGTATTATATCTTCTTTCCCGCGGCCCTCCGCGTCTTTCTTGTTACGCCTTGCCATGCAAGCCTCCAATAATTGTAGAATAACCAGGAAGCAGTATACAGTTACGCGACATAACCTTCAAGACGCATCGTGCGTTTGGGATGCTGCAAATGGCCGATGGCCCGTTTCTCGATTTGCCGGATCCGTTCCTTGGTCAGGTGCAGTTCGTCCCCCACTTCCCGCAGGGACTTCCCGGTTCCTCCGTTCAGGCCAAACCGGCGGCGAATCACCTCCGCTTCCTTGAGCGAAAGGGTGGAAAGGGCGTCATCGATGTCTTTTTTCATTCCCGAATACACAACCGTGTTTTCCGGACTCTCATACCGTGTGTCTTCCACAAAATCGCCGAACAATGCGCCGTCCGGGTCATAGGTATTAACCGCCGCATCCAGGGACACCATATCCCTTGAAATGGCCGCAAGTTCCCGCACGAGCAGGGGGCTCATTTTCAATATCTCCGCCACTTCGGCGATTTCTTCTTCTTCGCTTTTGTTTCCCAATATCATCTTCCGGGTATATTCAATCCGCATCAGTTCACTCACCCGGTTCAGGGGCAGCCGTATCATCCGGGATTTTTCACAGATGTACCGCAAAATCGCCTGCCGGATCCACCACACGGCATAGGAAATAAAGTGGTAGCCTTTGGAAACGTCAAAGCGCTCAATGGCGGTGATAAGTCCGATATTTCCTTCGCTGACAAGGTCTTCAAGTTCGATTCCGTGGTTTTGATACCGTTTTGCCACATTGATGACAAAACGCAGGTTGGCGTTCACGATTTTGTTTCGCGCGGCAATGTCGCCGTTGGCGGCACGGATGGCAAGCTGGGTTTCTTCGTCCCGGCTTATAAGCTTCACCTTGTTCACATCTCTCAAGTACATCGACAGGCTGTTATCAGAACAGGTCATGGTCTTTTTTGTCTTCATAGTAAACTCCTTGCCTATATACAAGCAAGTTCCGTGCCAATTTTTGAAAACAATAAAATTTAACAAAATTCAGGCAAAACGGCAAGCAAAAAAGGAAAAAAAAAGACCACATGAAGTTTTTTTTGCGCTGCCACTGAGTCATTTTGACACATGAAGACAAAAAACACGAATTCAAGGGATAAAACGATACATTAACCGGGTAAATCCAAAATCAAGTCTACTTCGGTGACGGTTAGTTTGAGGGCAGTGGCAATTTGTTCCCGCGTCCAGCCGCGGTGTGAAAGTTCCCGCACATTTTCCCGATCTTTTATGGATACGCCGCCAGAAACCGGAACCTTTGCGGTATTCGCGTTTACCAGGGACTGAAACAATCTTACCTGGTCATCTGCATTCTTGGACAGTTCCTGCAGCCGGGCTTCTGTGCGGGCAATCATATCACGAGTCTTGTCAATTTTTTCCGTTTGGATTTCCGTGTCGTTCAGGGTGCGCTCAATGATATTCAGCTTTTTAAGCGCCTCATCGATGCGTTCCCGACTGCTCATCACCCGTCCCATATCCTGCATAACCCCTTCAAGTTTGCCGGGGAGCAGTTCTGCCTGCTGTTGGTACTCACTGAGCCGCTTTTCAAGTTCCTTGAGTTTTTCAAAAGACCGGTCTACCCCCAGTCGGGTTTGGTCAACGACCTCATTTTGTTTTGCAAGCCGCTCATGCCGGGTATCCAGAGCGTTAAGTTCATCGTTAAATTTTCTAATTTCCGCCTCAAAGCGCTGAATCACGTCATCGGTATTCTGTAACCCGGCAGCCTTGTCGGTTACCTTTGCGGAAAGCGCCATCAGATGATTAAAGTCCGCCTCCAGATTTTCGATACGCTTTTTCTCACCGGAAAATTTCGCCAGCTTTCGGCTTGCGTTAAGTTCCATATCCTGCATTTTGGTATATTCCTGTCTGAGTTCCGTCAGCAGCGGACGGAATGCTTCGGTCTGGGTTAAACCGGCGCGTATATTAGTAATCTCAGTGCGCATATTTACGATTGCTCCCTCAAGCTGGGTCTTGGCATCTTCCGCCTTGCTGATAATGTCCGAATGGGCTTTTTCGATACTGTTCGACTGGGCGGCAAAATCTTTGAATCGCTTATCAAGGCCGTCAAAAGCCTTGGTCAGATTAACGGTTTCCTGTTCCAGCTTGAGCGTCATTTGCTCCTGGGCCGCCGCGTCCCGTTCCCTGATTTCCTGAGCAAGAGTTTTCATGTCCTGCAATTGCTGCCCGCAATCCACAGACTGCTCCCGGATACGGCGGTTGGTATCCTCAAGCATCCGGCCATACATACCCTGGACTTCTTCCAGCACATTATTGGAATGTTCCTGATACTCCGCGATTGCCTGATGCGCTTCGGTTTTTAATGCCTCCAGTTCTGTAACGATATTGGCCCGCTCAACGCTTACAGATTCTGAATAGGAAGCCACGTCGTTTTTGAACCGGGATTCAATCTGACTTATCGCATCAGAGGCATTTTTGTCCAGACTTTCCAGCTTGGCGTTAAACACATTCCGGCTTTCATCAAACTGACCGGACAGCCGCTCTTTCCAGACCGAAATATCCGAAAGCATATCCTCAATAACCGCCTGGGTTTTTGTCTGGTCTGATGACACCGCTTCGGTTATTCCGGCCAATTTTTGCTGAATCTCCTGTTCAAACCGGGAAAGTTTTTCATTCAAAGACTCTCCGAGAATCTCTTCAAAAGCGGAAAGCCGGATTTTCAGTTCCTCACCCTTGGCTGTTTCCAGTGCCCGGCGCTGGTCTTCGTATTCGATTCCCAGAGCGATCAGGCGGGAATCAAAGCTTTTTTTCCACCGAATAAGCTCATCGGTAATCTCATCCCCCCGCCTGGACAAATCCACCAGGAATTCGCCCTCAAAGTCTTTGAACTTCGCAGCCACGTCCGCGTATGCCCGTTGTTTGAGTTCCTCCAGAGCTTTTTCAAGCTGGGCCAAATTCTCCGCGATTTCTCCGGCGCTTTTATTCATGCCGGCCCTGAATTCTTCCTGCTGGGTCTGCTGCTCACCGGCAAAGGCGGCAAAATCTTCCGTTACTCGGTTTTCAGCCAGGGACAGAGCTTCCCGCAAACCGACCTCAAGACGGTCAACATCAATGTCCATGGAAGCAAGGCGCTGCAAACGATAGTCTATGTCCCCCTGATAGCGGTCAATTTGATTTTCAATCTGGGCAGTGACTTCGGAGATTCTCTGCTGTTCTGCTGACAGGAATTCATCAAGAACACCGGTCTGGACTTTAATTTTTTGCTCATACTGCCGCATACGTTCTTCGTCTTCTCCGGAAATCAATTCCAATTTAGCGGCAGTCTGGCGGACTTTGTCGAGCCGGAGTTCCAGTTCATCCCGCAGGGTTTGCAGTTCTTCAAAAAACACGGTGCGGACTTCGCTCTGTTTTTCTCCGGCCGAAAGCCGGATTTGCTCAAGCTGGGTTTCCAGGTTTGAGCGCATGGTTTCCACCAGGGCGCGGTTGTTCGCCAATTCAGATTCCAGATTTGCTTTTGTATTCTGCGCCGCTTCCTGAGTCTTTTTCAATTCATCCGCAAGATTTGCGCGGGCTTCCTGTATGCGTTGCATGAGTTCATATTCAAGATTTTTGGCGTCCGCGGCAGATCGGGCGTGATATTCTTCTACAGCGGATTTTGCGTTCTGCTTTGCCTCCGCAAGCCCCTCTTCATACAGGGCAACAAAGTTTTCTTTCACATCCTCGGCAAAGTTCCTGACTTGCTCCTCAAGGCTGTGGAGCACCTTGTTATTGTTGTCCGTTTCCATCCTTAGTTTTTCCATCGCTTCCGAAACCTCCGTCTGCGCCGTATCTAAGGTGGCTTGAATGGAGGCAATCTGCCCGTCCACGCGGTCTGGAATGACGGAAAGCTGTTCTTCCGTATTTTTTGCAGTTTCCCAGCATCTTGCCTCAAATTCCGCGCGCCCTGCTTCCAGCCGTTCGGCGGCCTGTTTTTCCAACTTGGCAAAAGCGGTATCTTCAATCACAGAGGTTCGCTCTGTGGCATTTTCGTATGCCGCGGCTATTTTATCATTGATTTCCTGTATCAAGGATTCATTTTTGTCCAGCACCACGGCCAGGGAATTTTCGAGCCGGGCAGCTTCCCCGGTGATACGTTCGGTCAAGTCTGTTTGAAGGGCGCCGAATTGCTCCTCCAGTTCGATCTGAACTGTTTTAAGGTTTTCTTCGCTCCTGCGGGTAAAATCCGCTTCCAATTCAGGAATCTTTGCTTCCATAAATCCGACTTTTTTCTGCTGAGTATCAAGACGCTTATTTAAGGCATCCACGATGCCCGCTTCTTTTTTTATCCGTTCAAGATTCTCTTCCACATTTGCGGTCATTTCCATCAGAGAAGAAAACTCGGTTCCATATTGGTCAAGATTTTTTTTAACAACCTCCAGTTCCTCTCGTTTTGCCTGTACCTGATCGCTTAAAACTTTGAATTCCTGGTATTGCTGGTTAAAGCGCCTGACTGCCGCCGCTGCCAAATCTTGTTTGGTAGCTAAATCCACCGAGGCATTGGAAAGAGTCCGCATCTGTCCGGTAAATTTCTCATCCAAATCGGATTTATTTTTATCGGCAAACCGTTTCAGCTTTTCGACAGGACTTTCACGTTTATCAAATTGACGAAAAATCAGTATAACTGCCAGAGACACAGTAATCGGAAATAGTATTGTAAAAAAATTTATCATACATCCCCACCCGTATATGTGTGTTATCTATTGTAGCACAAATTTTTGTAATTGGCGATAGTTGCGGAAAGAAATATCCGCCTGAACCGGGATTTTACCGGTAATTTTCCGCCAAAGGGGCAATCGATACGCGGTTTTCATGCCCGCATTGTGCGCTCCCTGAATATCAGAGGCAATGCTGTTGCCAACGTACAGGATTTCTTCCGGCAGCATCTCCAGGGTATTTGCCAGAATTCCAAAGGCATACTTGGAAGGCTTGAGCGCCCCGATTTCTTCTGACCCCAGGATTACATCGCAAAACTGCGCAAGTCCCCATATGTCTCCTTTTTGGGCTGGCGGAAAGTCAGACAAAATGGCGATTTTCAGACCCGCGTCATAGAAAGCCCGTACGGTCATGATGCTATGCGCATAGGGTTTGATTTTCTTAAAATAAGGCTTTAATCCTTGATAAATAATCCGGTCGATCAGTTCCCGCGCTTCCGGGCTGGCAATATGAAGTTCTTCCGCAAGCAACCGGGCTTGGTACTCAAAAAAATCCGCCAATGGAGCGGTTCGTCGCAAGGTTTTCCGCACCCGGTCATAAGCAAGAAAGAAAGACAAATGTTTTATCACATACGGTATAATCCGGAGATACAGACTCCAGTCAGAGTACAGGGTTCCATCAATATCAAAAGCTACCGCTTTTAACGCGATTTTCATTTCTTTTTAGCCCCGGCACGGGGTTGGCGGGATGGGATAATGGCCAGATTAATTGTTTTTTCTGTTTCCCTCCCCGGACTCAAGTCAATATGCCAGAATAGGGTTCCCCGCATCCCCAAGGCCCGCCCCACGGATTCAGTTCGAACCGGATTGCGAAAAAAACCAGACGCCTCGTTCGGTTCGGTGACAAAAGACATGTTGTGCTGTACATCCGTGATCTGGGAGCAGGTGATATCGCCGGGCACAATAAAACGCTCCTGGGTATTGCTGATTTTGTCCCCTTGCTCGGTCACCAGCTCCAGTTTCCGGCCTTCGGCTTTCTCGCCGGGGATTGAAAAACCCAGTTCCACCGCGAAAATCGCCTTGAGGGGACTTTCGCTTTCGTTGGCCAGAATGTATTGTACCTGAATGCCGTTATTAGTGGGGCGATAGTTTTTTTTGAGCATGACGCGCTGCCGGCTGTTTCCAAAATACCCTTCCGCCGCCAAGCGAATTTCTCCCCGGCGGCGGTCAAACAGAGCTTCCGTATAGTGCTGGTCCGGAAACACCGTTTCTACGCTTTGAGTGTCCGCCGTAAAACGTTCAAAATCCGGCGGGGACACCAGATGGTCCACAAAACATCGTTGACTGTCCCCGTAATTGAGAGCGCTTTGAAATACATCAAGCTCAAAAACCGAGCCCCCTGTTTTGCTGACAAAGGCATTGTAGTTGTCAAAACGGCAGACATATTCGTCAACGCCGTCAGAGTCAAAATCAAAACTGGAAATTGAACCCGTAAAATTTTCCGCTTCCCGAATGATTTTCTCTCCCTGAATCAGGCTGCGGTAGGCCGCGCGCCGGTAATATCCGGTGTCTTTTTCCGCGAGCCAGGGACGATACGCTTCTCCGGCCTGTCCTTCCCAGAGTTTTTCCATGGCCGCCTTTTTCCGCGCTTTGTCTCCTCGGAATTGACTTATCAGCAGACAAAGGTGCATCATCCGGGAATACAGCAGACGCAGTTCCCTGTCTGACTGCATATAGTCATAAATTGTCAGAGGCTGGTTTATTATTCCCGGCGGGATATACGCCGGGGTAAAGGTGGTAGGCTGGGCCAAAAAAAGAGACGGAGTCGTAAGATGTATCTGTCTCGCGTACGCAGGGAAAAGAGACCCTAACTCCTCAAGCCAGCCGCTTTCGATAAAAGACTCTAGTTCATGGGGAGAAAAAGTACACACCGCCACGGGATTTCTTGAGTTTTCTTTTACGCTGGAAAATACGGTAATAAGCCGGTTAAAATAGGTGGTGGGGGACATAGTAATATCCGGGAGCAGGGCCGGATACACGGGCAGCACGGAAATGGTTTTACCTTGATTTTCCACCGTCAGAGGAGAAAATTCCTTTCCTTTTTTGGCAATCAAGGATACATCCATCTGCACAAAATCCATTTTGCATTTATTAAAGGAAATAATAAGCCGCGGATCCCAGCAGTCTGAAAGAGCGATTCCCCTCGGGCGCGGCCCTATCTGGGAATAATGCAAAGCAGACAACAATTCCACTTGGGCAATACAATCCGCGGGAAGCAGCAGGGGAAATAGCGGGTCATAGTACCCTCCGCCCATGAGTTCAACCTGTTTCCGGGAAACCAGTTCCCGCAGGAGAGCTATGAATTCAGGATGTTTCTTTCCATAGTATTCAAGCTGCCTGCCGGAAAAGTTCCAGGAAAAAGGGATTTGGGGATGGCTGTATAAAAATGAAATTATTTTTTTGAGCGAATGGAGATAAATCTCTTCAAACGTAGCGGCGTCTGTATTTGCACAGTGAAATCGAGATGAGGCATAATCCGAACCTATGCAAAAACAGAGCGATGCAGTTTTCATTATTTTTTCCCCCACTCCCGTATTTTACGAGACACGTTATGATACGCATCACGCGTCAGGTTCATGAGCCGCACAAGGGGATATGGAAGCGCATCGGAATTTTCCTTGTTGTATTCACAGGGCGCCGCCGCAAGCAGCTCCAAATCCTGGGGATCCGCTCCATTCATCAAGGCGGCAAAGGCGATTTGTGTCCGAGGGCAGGTATACACGCAGGACATGAAGGCTCCCCGGAGCGCTTTCCGGTTATTGCTCTGGTTATGCAGAGCTTCCACCACCTTGCAGTCCTTGGGGGAATTATGCATTAAGGGCAAAAAATCCGGGTTTGCCGGTCGGAAATTTACTGGAACCGGGATGGTACGAATGGAAAAAGCTGTCAGGGGATTTTCTACTGGAGTGCCCTGCTGCCCCAAGGTTGGAAGAAAGATTACAAATAAAAAGAACAATGCCAGGGCGGCAACAGCGAAAAAGAACAACAGAATCAGCAGGTACAAAAAAATCATTGTCCCACCTCCGGATTGAGCCAGGAACCGGCAAAGGCAAGGGTAATCAGCATAATCACCGCAATGCTGAGCAAAAGCAAACTTCCGTTAGCAAAATAGACTGGAGGATTTACCGCCGCAAGCCGCTGCCGCAGGACATAAAAGACAAGTATCAGCAGATAGTAGGACATTATGGCGCAAAAACTCCAAAACACTGCCCCTCCCGGGGTCAGGGTTTCGGAAAGGGAAAAAAGCACACAAAGGAAGGGCACGGTAAATTCCGAGATTGTCCGCTTTGCGGTAATCCGGATGAGGGACTCAAAAAATACCGATAAAGTCGCGAAGATGAGCAGGGCCGCCAGAGGCATTAAATCGGTAATACCCAGGGGAACAAAAAGCGCGCGCACCAGGAGGGCAGTCAAAATGCTTGTGCTGCACACGCAGACCACATTTTTGAGCAGGAAAAGCGGCAGTCCTTTCAGGTTTTCTGACTTGAGAATCACCCAATCAAGACAAACCCCCTGGACAAAAATAATGGAGGAAAAAAGGAAATAATACAGAAAACTATACAACATCCGCATTCCTCCGGTCAGATTTACTCATTTTGTGATATACAAATGCACTCAAGGCAAGCGCCACTCCGGCAAGAAGTACCGCCCCAGGCGTGGATGCCCACAAAAGCGAGGTGGCAAAGACTCCTGAAAAAGGAAGCGTCAGTTCAATCATGCCAGAGGGCGCGGGCAAAGAAAGGGCGCCGTATCCAAGGATTTCTCTGACAAAAAAGAATAAAAATGCCGAAACGGAAAAAAACAAACTTCTCCGCATATTGCTTGTCAGCGTCAGACGCAGTCCCTCTTTGGTGCCTATTGATTTCTGGGGCTGCCCGGAGAACATGTTGATTTCATAAGCGCAAAAAGCGGCAATAAAAAAATTGTTCCCCAGGACGAGGGCAAGAACTGGCGAAAAAAGGGTTATGAGCTGTTTATAGAAAATGGTCAAACAGAGCACCAAAAACACCATGATGATTTGATGCAGTTTTTCCAGTTTTAACAGAAAAATCATCCGATAAAATAAGGCGCCGGCGCATACAATCAGATTAAAAAGCAACAAAATCACTATACCGCAGGCAAGCCGTCCGGGAACCGGTAAGATCAGCATCAAAAGCGAGACGATGTAAATAAACATTTTTTTAACGCTCATGGGAGGCTCCTGGTATGTTCAGCAGGACTAACATCCCGCGAATTTGTTTTTCCAATCCGTCAATATGGGGATAGAACAACGACTTACTGAATGATTCCTCAAAACGTTCAAAATGAAAAGCGAAACCCGCGAAATGAGCCGCTCCGGCGGGGTCGGTAAAAAACACGCCGGGCATGGGGCCGAAAAGAGTGGGCACTCTGGTTATAACGCCGTATTGCGCTGCCATGGCAGATGTTTTTGCGGGAATCAGCAGGTAAACAGCAGAGGAAGAAGAAAAACTTGAATGAAGCGTTACCGGGCCGCCCACTTGGTATTCACCGGGACAGGTTCGGTCAAGTACCGTTTGAATCTGGGCCTGAAGTCCTTTTTTCCATACTGGACGGGTCAAAAAAGTAAAGCCGAAAAGGATAAGTGTAAAGCCCACCAGAATTCCGGTGAAAATACCGTAATTTCGCAAAAATTGTTTGGGGCTCATATTAGTTTCCGCCATGGGACAATCTCCAAAAATCAATTATGCGGGGCAGCAATTTATTCCTGAAGTCCCCCCTGCGATGATACTGTTCATAAAACTGAATAAATGTTGAAGCCAGATTTGCCGCCAGGACAGTAAAGACCGCCCCTGCGGGAGACGCGCCGCATCCGCAAAAAATGAATCCGAACCCTCCGGCAATACAGCCATATACAATTTTACCCTTAATTGATTGGGGAACAGTTCCAAACCACTGGAGCATAAAAAAGGCGGTAAACAGAGTTCCTCCGGTCAGGGCAGCCAGGAGCACGTCGCCAAAGGCGAAAATCCCTCCTCCGGCAAGGGGCGCGAAAAACAATACCAGCAAAAAATAGACTCCCAAAAAACAGGCAGGAATAACCCAGTAAATAATATCGAAAACGATAAGCGCTATCGAAGCGGCCAGGGTCAGGACATTGAACCGGAAAACCGGAATCGCGGCTCCGGAATCCCAGAAAAAAGAAAAAAATCCCGCGGGAATCAAAGCGCCTGTGAAACCGAAAACTGTGGAATTCAAAAAACCAGTAACACGGATATCCAGCGAGGAAATCTGTGTATTCATAAAAAGCCTGGCCACAGGATTTTCCAAGGCAAGCTGGGATTTTAATATCAAAAAATCAGGAAACCACCGGGAGCCGACAACATAGGCCAGGGCAACTGTTAAGGCCGCCTGATTAATCCACGAAGCGGCAGGGCCGCCAAAGGCATATTTGGCAAGCAGCATGGTACACAGGGTAAGGGCGAATACCGATAGGATGGGATATTCTCCAGGGAAAAACATTCCCGTTATCAGCCCCTGCAAACCAGCGTACATCCCCTGAAATCCTCCGGTATTTCTGAGCAGCTTGTTAATCCCTTCCGCAAACAAGGAGGCGCACACCGCACTCAGAATATTCCCCAGGGCGCTGTAGCTTTTCGTCACAAAAAGCATGAAGATTTGAGGCGCCAAGGCAAAAAGAGTTCCCATAATAATCACCTGGAAGGAAGGGGCGGCATACCAGTATGGGCGCAGCAACGCATCGTAATTATTTTTTTTCACGTAATACCGCCTCTTTTAACAGCGAGATATATTGGCAAAGCGGAAGACGGGACGGACATACCGTATTGCAAAGCGCACAGTCCTCACAAAGGGCCGCAGAAGCAATATAAGCCGGATCCACAATTTTTATGCCGCAAACATATGAAAACAGGATGCCGGGATCTAACTGGCTGGGACAAATAGCAGTGCAATTACCACAGCGGATACATTCCTGAGCGCTCTGATCGGGGAGTTCCCATCGGTGCAAAAAACGAATAGATTTTACCTGTTTCGTTATTGGCATGTCAAGGGTGGTAATGGACATCCCTGCTATGACGCCGTTAATCACCACGGCTGAATATGGTTTATTGAATCCTCCGCACTCTTCCACCAGATTGCGGACAAGGGTGCCATTCCGGACAGAAAAAATACCCGGTTTGTGTATCACCGACCCGGAAACATGGATAATATTTTCCATCACTGGCAGG
This sequence comes from Treponema sp., assembly GCA_031290005.1. Taxonomy (GTDB): domain Bacteria; phylum Spirochaetota; class Spirochaetia; order Treponematales; family Treponemataceae; genus JAISTZ01. The sequence goes on from JAITOJ010000042.1 coordinate 13,386, forward strand.
GAAAATACTACTGCCCGGTAAACATTGAGCAGCGTAGAGGCATCGACAAAGAGGTCTGTGTGGGCGATGGCATCAAATACCGGGCCGGCCTGGCGCTGCCGCACGGTGGAGATAATTGCCTGGACAGTACTTGAAAGGTATTGGCGGGGAGCAACCGGAACAGAAATTATTTCCGCCCCATTGATTTGTGAAGCGAATTCCTCACGGTCAGGAGGTTCACGGTTTTTATCATAGAGCAAAACTACTCCGGCAATATCCGCGGCCTTTACGAGAATTGCCGCGCCTTCGGCAATTTCAGTTTGATACCTTCGGGCGATAAAAGAGTCGGTTTGCTGGCTTGAATCCTCGTCGTTGAGCCGGACAATCAAAATATGGTCTTTATTTTTTTTGAGTTCCCGCATCTCTTCTGCCAGGCACACGGGGCGGGAGAACAGATTTACCACCCCTTTTTCCGCCAGGATATGGTAAAGCTGCCTTTTATTCAACGATTTCCAGTCTGACTTTACTGCTGATTTCCCCAGGTAGGAAAATGCGCCGGACAGCCTGATTTTTACCGCCAGCCCGGCTTTTCCGTCCGGCATGAGACAGGAAACAAAATTTTCTATAATGCCGGGAATAGGAGCATGAATCGCGGCGGCATGAGCATTGTTTTTGCCCGCGATAATCTGCCCTTCTTCCACCCGGTCGCCCAGCGTAACGGCGCAGTCTATTTTACGGATTCCTTCCTGGGCAAGGCTCACATAGGCAGTACCCGGCAGATAGGCGTTCACCGCCTCGGAGAAAACCGTTTTATCAGCGAAAAAAGTTTCAGTCGCGCTTTTCATACCCACGCCTTCTTGTCATATATATCATCACCGCTGCGGGTGAAACCAAAGCGGCGGCAATCAGCAAATACAAAGTCAGCGGATTCCGCCGACTGTTTCTTGTTTCCGGCTGTCCGTAGGAAACCAGAGTGAACCGCCCCTGAGCTGCCAGCACCTTTTCAAAAGGCGGCGGGTCCAAGCCGTCAATGGCCGCCAAGGTTTCAGCGACAAATTGGTCGTCAAAGACTTTCACCGTCAAAGCGGACTCCGTAATCCCTGTCGCAGTCCGGGTATATACCGGAATAACGATTTTTGCCCCAGGCTCTGACGCGGCGCGTTCTCCGGGGGCGTTCAGAGAATAATAGGGGAACGCCAGTGTGTCCCAGGCCCAGCGGATAAACTGACCCAGGTCGGGCAGTTCATCTGAGATGCCGGTACGGAACGCTTCCAGGTCAGAAAACGACCGGACAGAAAATCCATCTTCTCCAGTATAGCGCACCGGGGCAGGGAGATACAAGTCTATTTGTCCCCGGATGCTCACGGTTATGGACTGAAAGGCAAAAAAAATACCGAGCAGTATAATTCCCCCGCTGGATATGCCGGAAGTCTTAATACTACTCAGGGTCAATACGGGAATTCTTGCGGCAGGCAGGATTTTAATTGGCTGAAAAACAGGTTTGGTTATCCGGGGAAGCGAAGCCATGAGCAGCAGCACACAGCCCGAACCGGTGATCGCGCCAAAAAAAAGAAGAGCGCAGGGAACAGAAAACAAAAAGCATATCAGAGCCGGGGCAGTCAGAAACGCCGGGCCATACCGCCGCCGAAACCACTGTTCTGCAAAGCCCTGTCTGAGCCAGGTTTTTTGGAGCAAAAACAGGCTGAACAGCCCCAGGCACGCCCCGGCGCCAGCAGGATACTGGGGAAATCCCGCGGAAAACAGGAGAAAGGGCAGTCCTCCCGTGAACATAACCAAGCGTTCCCTTGCAAGAAAGGTAAACACCCCAAGAACAAGGAACACTACCGCTGGGATTATCCAGGGATAAGAGGAAGGGGGAATATCGACTCCGGCGCCGGAAATACCTGCTTCGCGGAAACGGGCCAGAAGCGCTTGCAGTTTTGCTGTGTTTGTCCTGTCCGAAGGCAAGTAATACAAGCTGCATTTTTTGTCCCGGTCGGTAAAGAAGGCTTGCCTGCGTTCCTGATACGAGCCGGGAAGTTTTCGCAAAGATTTGAGAGTCGGCATTTGGTTTTCCTGGGGTATTTCCAAGGGGCCTCTGGCGACAACCTCGCTGATACCGCTTTCGCCACAGATCGACAGCACTGTTTTTTCTGAAACATTTGCCGGAACAGAGAGCACAAAATAATTCTCCCAGAGTAACGGCTCAGGCTGAGGACGGAAAACAGCCAGGCATACCACGAGAAAGACTAAAAATAACACTGGCGCGGCGACAGGAATAGCGCGTTTCATAGCGGTCAAAGCGTCGCGAAGGCAATCCCGATAAATAAACCGAGAAGGCTGCCGACGATTACCTCCAGTGGACGATGTCCGTGTACTTCCCGGATAGTCTGAAAGTCCACGATGTTCTTTTCCGTCAATTCAGTGCCTAGTTTGTTCAAGGCGCGGGCCTGGATGCCGCTGGCGTGGCGAACCCCCACAGCATCGCGGATGACTACCAGAAAAAAGCAAAAGGCCAAAATAAAAATATCGGATGTAAAACCGGAACGAAACCCGATGGAAGTGCAGAGCGCGGCCATGAGGGCACAGTGGCTTGAAGGCATCCCTCCGGTACGCCAAAAAAGCAGGCTGAACAATTCCTGTAGACTGGAAACTTTACCGGTAATCAGCTTTATCATGGTTTTGGCGAACTGCGCAAAGAACCAGCTCGATAGACAGGCAAGAAAAATCGGATGTTTGCAGAGAAGCTGGAGCTGATCCCACGCCGATACAATCATATTTGTAAATTTTACCGGAAACGCCGGGATTTGTCTAGCGCAGCAATTGAGTAGGAGGCACCCACGGACGGGCACAAAGCAGAGGTTTGGGGCTTGCCTTGGGTTTCACTGGCGGGTTTACTACTTTTGATATTTATAGTATCATAATCCTATGCTCGTAAAAATTGATACTATTGTCGCCACGCCGCTTCAAGACTTGTACCATACTGAAGTTGATGATGAAATAACCCAACTCAAGGCGGTCTTGGCTGACGCGGAAGAGAGTCGTGTGTCTGGTATCGGATATCCCTTTGCACAGGTTCGCGCAGAACTTGATGAATTTTACCGGAGATGAAGAGCGCGGCCCTATTCTTCTTGCAGGGGCGCGTCGTGAATTGCAAACTATTGCCGCTCTGCATAAAAGTCTGGTTGGCCCGCAATCGGCAAAACGCATAACAGACAAAATCCTGAATCATTTGGAATTATTGAACACCTTCCCTAATTTGGGCAGACCGTTGCCTGATGCGGAATTACAAGCGAAGGAGTATCGTATGCTTGTGACAGAAAACTATATCTCGATATATCGCGTTATTGACGATATGGTTTACGTGTACCATATCGTTGATGGCAGAACAAATTATCCCAATCTTTTTGCGCTGCTGGATTAAGACGCGCCACCCAAATACGCCGCACCGGCGGACAGCAGGGTGCTGGGGCAGGGCTGGGCGGTGGCGCTGAACAGCGGACGACACGTATGCCAGACCTCTCGCCAGCCTCCAGCCCCTTCACTCGGCTACCGGCTTTCGCACGTACCTGTCAACCGGCTTCGGGCAGGGGCAATTTCGTTATCCAATTTTCTATGTTTAATTCTTTTATTGGTTCAAAATGTTTTATATTATTTGTTACCAATATTTGATTATGGGTTATCGCGGTGGCAGCTATTAATAAATCAAAATCATCTATAACAATCCCTACTTTTCTATATTTCGATTTTATACCACTAAATACTTCAATTATTGGTATATCAATTGGTATTATTGGAAATAAGTCCTTTATTCGATATACTTTTGCACAGTTCTTTTCTATCTGTTCTGATTTCTTTGCTCCATACAATAATTCAGCATATGTTATTATTGAAATAAATTTTGGTATCATTTCATTTCTTAAAAAACCATCCTGTACATTTTTATTTCCTTTCATACTATAAATAATAATATTAGAATCAATTAAATATACCATTAAATTCTCCAAATGATTTTTTGTTTATTCTGTCTTTAACTATATCTTTAACAATTTCTTTGGCATCCCTAGTGTCTTCCCATGATAAATTCAAAAATTCTCTTGTTAAATTTATATTATAATAATTAGGGTTAGGGTTAGAAAGATATTTCCCTAAAATGGATATGACTTCCTGAGTTATTGACCTGTTTTCAATTTGTGCTTTTTGCTTTAATGCATTATACAGCCTGTCATCTACACCACGAACTTGTAAAATTGCCATAATATTCCTCCTCCTTACTCTTTGTTTCCATTTATGCAATGCATTATAAGAATGTTAATCGGGTTTGTCAACGCGCCGGCTTCATATTCATGAGGTTTTTGATATTACGGATATAAAAAATACGGCGATACCCTTCCAGACGTCCGGCACCGATATAACGGTTAGTCCACAGCGAGGTATCGCCATGTACATAAATACATTACAGGATATATTAGCTGTCAAGGGGTAACCGCGGCAATTTTAGAGAAGGTGAGCGCTGGGTCAGGGCGGGGCGGGGGCGCTGGACAGCAGACGGCACGGACAGACACGGGGCAGCGGCTTGGAGGTATGCCTTGGGTTTCACTGGCAGACAGCAGAGCGCTGGGTTAGGGCTGGGGGGTGGCGCTGAACAGCGGACGGCACGGACGGACACGGGGCAGCGGCTTGGGGTATGCCTTAGGTTACACCGGCGGATAGCGGGGTGGTGGGTTAGGGCTGGGCGGTGGCGCTGAACAGCAGACGGCACGGACGGACATGAAGCAGAGACTTTGGGGTATGCCTTAGGTTACACCGGCAGAGCGCTGGGTCAGGGCTGGGCGGTGTTTCTGAACAGCAGGACGGCACGGACGGACACGAAGCATAGGCTTTGGGGTATGGCTTTGGGTTTCACCGGCGACAGCAGGGCGCCGATGCAGGGCTGGGAGGGGGCAAATCCGCCCCAATTGCAGAGTTCCAGCAGGCTCATTTGGGAATCTCGCCCTGTTCAAAACAAGGCGGCCTCCGATGCCGGACTGTCTCTAGCACTATTGTCCGGCAACCTTGACCAGTCCCTCGCTCCGTATAGAAGGCGCCCGCTGGGAACCGGTAAAATTAGCATGCCTACCTTCCAGTTTTTCGAGGATTTGCCGTATGGTCAGACCTTTGTTTTCTTCATAAAAACGTTCTTTTGCTTCCCATGTTGACTGTAAAGCTCTTTCAAGGAGACTTTCATTCATCATCAAAAATCACCTCCAACGGATTTGCCATGCGGAAAGGATACTGAAATCCATAACTCCTATTCACCACAAGTATTTTTTGTTCCTTGTTAATATTTGCCAAATGCTTAAAATTCCAACTCAACAATATATCCATGTG
>JAITOJ010000083.1 GCA_031290005.1 Treponema sp.
GTAACGCGCATATAGGGAATGTTTGACATCACGCTCGCCATAATTCCCATTCCCGTCTCAGCGTCATTGTCATCCTGCGCCGAATACGAGAACGGCGAAAATCCGCCAATGCCAAAAAAACTCATGCGGAATCCGGGAAGTCCCGCGGCAAGACCAGAATTGATACCTAAATCGCCTTCAGGCCCCATATCCACCATGCCCATACCCGGGGGCCCCATCACCGGAGGCCCGCCCGCAGGCAATCCGCCCGCTCCAGGTAAAGGAGGCAAAGGAGGTAACCCCTGTGCAAAACCAGCCGTGGAAACCGCAGCCAGTAACAGAACCGGCAGCACCTTTTTCATCTTTTTCATTTTTCATCTCCTTAACGATTTTTTTTGATGAAACTGTTTTTAATTTCATCATTGTATAAATCGTATCACGGGAAATGGCGTTTGTGTGTTCATACTTGGAAATTGTATTATTCCAAGTTGGCATAATTAGCCTTGGGTGCGCCAACCGGAGATGCCCAAGGAGGCTAGCGTTTTTGGCTCAGCAGTACGGCGGCAATAATGACGGCTCCCCCGGCGATGCTCAGGGGCGCAGGAATTTCGCCGGTAAAGGCGAACACCCACAGAGGATTGAGCAACGGCTCCACTTGCGCGATAAATACCGCGTCAAGGGCGGGTATCCGCTTGATTGAATAGGCATACAGGAGCGACGCGATTCCTACCTGCACAATGCCCAAAAACAGGATGGACGCGGTATTTGCCGGAGTAAACAGCGGCGGATGAGATGCGATAAAAGGGACGCTCACCAGCACGGGAATGCAGTGGGATACAAACAAACAGAGCAGCGGCGACCCTTCCCGGTTCATGCGGAGCAGCACCATGCTCGCGCCAAAACAAATACCCGCAGCCAGCGCGGTTCCGTCACCAACAATGCTGCCGCCTCTGAGGCCGTTTGCAAGAAACAGCGCCAGCCCCCCGCTGATAAGCACGAGGGCCGCCCACTGCTTTTTTATCGGTTTTTCCCCCAGAAGCAGCCAGCCCAAAAAAGCGGCCCATACCGGCGCGCTGTGATGGAGCAGTATGGCGTTCGCAGAAGAAGTGAGCTTGTTTGCCAGCACATAGAGGATTTTTGTCGCGGCGGAAGCGAGCGCCGCGGCCAACAGCAGCCACCAGCCGGGCAGAGCGCGCGCCTGTGCTGAGCGGGGCCGAAGCGCGAACAGGCGTTTCCCGTTGACCAGAAGCATACACAGCGCGGCTATCCCGCTGCGGAAGCCGGAAATGACCAGGGGATGCCAGTCAATGAACTTGATAAAAAGCCCGCTGGTACTCCACAACAGCACACAGAGCAGCATCGCTTTTTTGCCGCCCCCGGTAAGAGCCGTGTTACTGGTTGTGATACTCACGCAAATCGCAAACCGCCTGTTCATAGTCGATGAGGGTGGTGATGGCCGGATTTTTCCCGCAAACCGGGCAGGCGCTGTTTGCGGCTAACGGGATTTTTCGAAATTCCATGGTGAGGGCGTTATAGGTGAGCAAAAATCCCGTCAGCAGGCCCTCCATGCCCAGGAGATATTTGAGCGCTTCCGTCGCCTGGAGGGTGCCGATAACGCCGCCCATCACCCCGATGACCCCCGCCTGCCGGCACGTTGGAACCGCGTCCGGCGGGGGCGGCTCCTTAAAGACACAGCGGTAACAGGGGCCTTTGCCCGGCACATACGTCAAGAGCTGGCCCTGGAAGCGGATAATCCCCGCATGGGAAAAAGGCTTTTGCAGCATGACGCAGGCGTCGTTGATCAAAAACTTGATGGGAAAGTTATCGGTTCCGTCAATGATAAAATCGTAGTTTTTGTCGTTGATAATATGGGTTATGTTGGCGGAGTTAATCCATTCGTGATAGGCGACCACTTCCACATCGGGGTTCATGGCGTTCATGGTTTCCCGGGCTGACCGCACCTTGGGTTTGCCCACGTCCGCCGTGGCGTGAATGATCTGCCGCTGCAAATTGGAGAGGTCCACCGTGTCCGCATCCGCAATGCCGATGGTCCCCACTCCGGCGGCGGCAAGGTACATGGCCGCAGGAGCCCCCAGGCCCCCCGCGCCGATGATGAGCACCCGGCCATTCATGATCCGCTTTTGCCCCTTAATCCCCACTTCCTTGAGCAGGATGTGCCGGGAATAGCGCTCCAGTTGTTCGTCGGTAAATGCCATCACTCTAGCCCGCTTTTGATGACCCGGAGCAGGTAGGCGCCGTCATCGGTCTTGTTCACGCTGATGACCTTGTGCCCTTCGTCTTTGAGGCTCCGGGGCACATTTTGGATGGGTTCTCCGTCGTTCAGCCTGATTTCCAGGATTTGCCCGTCATCCAGTTCTTCCAGGGCGGCTTTGGTTTTCACAAACGTGATGGGACACACTACCGTGGTAATGTCCACCGCCGCGTCGTTTTTCGTGAAATCGCTCATTGCAGTGCTTCCTCCAGTTGTTTTTGTAATCCCGCTGTGCCGGTGCGCCCAAGGGTTTTGCCAAAGCGCTCGCTGGGCTTGCCGTTTTCCTGATAAAACTTGATAGCCGTGTCGGCGGCTTTCAAGACCTGCTCCTGGTCGAACAAGATGGGCAGCAGGGAGCGCCCTTCCTGTATCTCATTGCCGAACATGCCGCCAAAGGACAGGATATACCCGCTTTTTCCTTCCCACGCGCCGACCGGGCAGCTTTTGACGCACTTCCCGCAGTACACGCAGCCCTTTTCTTCAAAGGCAAGCTCCCCGGCTTCTGTATCGACTTTGACCACACCCACGGGACACACGGCTTCGCAGAGGCCGCAAAACGTACAACTCCCCTTATTCCACGCGGGGAAAATCCCGCCCTTGATACCCATGTCGTTTTCTTCCGCCTTGAGGCAGTTGTTCTTGCAGCCGGTTATGCCCAGTTTGAACTTGTGGGGCAGTTCCCTGCCGAAATAGCGGGCGTCCAGTTCTTCCGCAAGCACGCCGGTTTCGATTGCGCCGCTGGGACACACCGCAGCGCCCTGACAGGCGGTGATGGTTCGCACCCGGGGGCCGCACACCCCCACGTTCACCCCCGCGTCCGCGAGTTCCCTTTTTACCGTTTCAATATCGGACAGGGCAATGAAGGGGATTTCGATTCCCTGCCGGGACGTGAGGTGGACGTAACCCTGGCCGTATTTTGTGGCCACCTGGCTGATTTTCGCCAAACCCTCCGCCCTCACCTGCCCGCCCACCACTTTGAGCCGCATGGAGAACGTGTCCTTTTGCACCTGCCGCATGAGCCCGCCCTTTTTTAAGGCGGCATAATCAACTTCAGCCATTTAACACCTCGATATTCGTTATTCTATGGTAGCTATTCCTTTTCCCTCTGTCAATAGTTTTGCGCTTTCCAGCTAATTCGCACTTCAACCGCTCCTTGACACTTTTTTCCCTGCTTTGCTATACTCACCGCATATGGAGGTATCTATGGCATCCTCGGCATTGGCGCAATCATCTGTAGTCCCCAAAACACCTCGAATTCCGCGGCTTTCCGTACTGGCCGGATACGTTTGTCCGTATTGCGGGAAAAGCCGCCATGAGCCGAATGCTCAAACCAGAGCGGCTCTTCGGGAAGCGCAACAAGTTGAAGATGATTCAAACGCAAAAGCATATTCAAATAT
>JAITOJ010000124.1 GCA_031290005.1 Treponema sp.
TAAGGGTCTTATTAGCCTCGTAATAAGGGTCTTATTAGCCCCGTAATAAGGGTCTTAGTAGCCTCGTACTAAGGGTCTTATTAGCCCCGTAATAAGGGTCTTAGTAGCCCCGTAATAAGAGTCTTATTCCCTTCGGCGCAAGCCCCTTATTCCCTTCGGCGCAAGCCCCTTATTCCCCCCGAAGTAAGACCCTTACTCCCTTCGCCGTAAGACCCTTACTCCCTTCGCCGTAAGACCCTTACTCCCTTCGCCGTAAGACCCTTACTCCCTTCGCCGTAAGACCCTTACGTCCCCCGGCGTCTCCGCGCCTCCGTGTGGCCTTCGACAAGCTCAGGCGCCGCTGGTTGCTGAGCCTGTCGAAGTACTGCGGCCATAAGATATAAAAAAACCGGCTCGCTCACAGTGAGAGATACCGGTAATTTCAAGAGTATAGAGAAGAGAGGGTGGGCATTTGCGGTATTGCGTGTGGCGTGTCAATTCCCTGTTGCCCAGGGAATGGGGCCATGTTCCCGCTCAATTCGAGCCATTCTCTCTTGAAAAGAGGCATCGTACTGTTCCTTTGTCATAGTCCTCATCATCTTGCTGATTTTCCGCTTGGTTGCGAGGATAGGCGCCATTACTTCCCGGTACACCTTCTGTTCTTCACGCCGTTCTTCTCTTGTCATATTCCATAACCTCCCTTGGACTTGCAATACCAATCTGCGCGTAACCTTCGCGCTTGTTGACAAATCCCGTACCAATCATTGTTTTTTGCTTCACAATGTGACCCATGTTATAACTGACCACAAAGTCAAGATGATTAACCGTCGCCGCCGCGATATGAGCCGCATCGACTTCAGAACCGGCAGGGATTATATCGTTTGCCACATAGCTACCTGCAAGCCGTGTTATTTCGTTACTTCGCGGCAGCACAGGTATACCATATTTTGCAATGAGCGAATACATCTTATCGAATTGTTTTTTAGGGGCATCCTGCAATTCATCCACCACATAGCCGGAAGTATACGGCTCAATCAGTTGCGGAAAGCGCCCCCATTCGGTATAATTGTCCGCAAATGAATGCGCGGACAATCAAAGAAACCATAGCCGGGGCGCGGAAAATCGTCGTTAAAATCGGCTCAAATACCCTGGCAAAGGCGGACGGCGCCATAAACATCGCCTTCATGGACGACTTCGCCGGGCAGTGCGCCGCCTTGCGCCGGGAGGGCAAACACATCGTGCTGGTCTCCTCAGGGGCGCAGGTGGCGGGGATTTCCACCCTTGACCGCTGGGCGCGCCGCCGGGACATCCACTACCGGCAGGCCCTGTGCGCCATCGGCCAGGTGGAGCTGATGGACAAATGGCGGAGCGCGTTCGGCGCCCAGGGTCTGCACATCGGCCAGCTTTTGCTGACCAAAGAAGACTTTGAAGACGACCACCGGACGCTCAATATGCGGAACACCCTGTTCACCCTGGTGGACGAAGGCGTGGTGCCGGTCATCAACGAAAATGACTCCGTGACCTTTGACGAAATCCGCATCGGCGATAACGACAACCTGAGCGCCCTGACCGCAATTCTGTGGAACGCCGACGTCCTGATTCTGTTCAGCGACATTGACGGGGTCTACACCGAGAACCCCAAGACAAACCCCCAGGCCGCCCTGATCGAACTAGTGGAGCGCATAGCGGACTTGCGGGAGTGCATCTCAGTGGGGGGCGTCAACGACTTTGGAACCGGCGGCATGACCACTAAAATCGAAGCCGCGGAAAAAGTGACGGCCTACGGGATTCCCCTGATTCTGGCAAACGGCAGCCAGAGCGGCGCGTTGTCGCGCCTGGTTTCCGGGGAATCGCGGGGCACTCTGTTTTTGGGACAAGAGCCATGAATATAACAATGAATACAATTGCGCGATTCGGCCTCAAAGCGCCGGAAATCCTCCTGCCTCGTGCGGGAATTGACCTGGAAGCCTGGGCGGTTATCGCCTGTGACCAGTACACCCAGGACCGGGCATACTGGGAACAGGCGGCCACGGCCCGGCAGGGGAAGCCCTCAACCCTCTCCCTGATTTTGCCCGAAGTGTATCTGGAAGACGACGGCACAAACGGCGCCATCCCGGCGGCGGCGCGGATTGAACACATACACCGCGCCATGAAACGCTGTCTGGCGGAAGGCGTTTTTGCCGCGCCCTTCACGGGCATGGTCTACGTGGAACGGGAGACCGCATATGGCCGTTGCCGCGCCGGACTGGTGGCAGCTATCGACCTGGAAGCCTACGACTGGAAGCCCGGCAGTGCGGCCTTAATCCGCGCCACTGAAGCCACAGTGCCCGCCCGGCTTCCGCCGCGCATGAATATCCGGCGGGGCGCGCCCCTTGAGCTGCCCCACATTATGCTGCTGGTCAATGACCCCAAAAAGCATCTGGTGGAAGCCGCGGGGCGGGAAGCCAAAACGCGTTCCCCCCTCTACGACACCCCCCTCATGCCCGATGCCGGGCGCGTTACGGGCTGGCAAGTGCGCGGGGACGCGGCGTTCAACGCTCTTGCGGGCGCTTTGGCGGACATCGAGCGCGAAAACACCGCGGCCAATGGGGATGTGTTTCTGTTCGCCGTGGGGGACGGCAATCATTCTCTGGCAAGCGCCAAGGCAATTTGGGAAGAATACAAGCCGCACCTTCCCGCCGCCGAGCGCGGCCAGCACCCCGCGCGGTATGCTTTGGCGGAAATCGTCAACATTTACGACGAGGGCCTCACCTTTGAGCCTATCCACCGGGTCGTGTTTAACGCCGAAAGGCACAGTCTGGCGAAGGCCCTTGAAAACGCGGTCAACATCACGCAAGACGGCCCGGCGCTGCGGGTGTCCGCAAAAAACGCCGAGCTTGCGGTGAGCAGTTTTCAACCCGCCTTGGACGCCTATCTTTCGTCGCACCCGGAATGCGCGGCGGACTATATCCACGGGGAGGACGAAGTGCTGCGGCTGGTCCAAAAGCCGGGAACCGTGGGCTTCATTCTGCCGCCTATCGCCAAGGAAAGCTTTTTTTCCACGATTGCTGTCAAAGGAACCCTGCCCCGCAAAAGTTTTTCTATGGGCGAAGCCAGCGAAAAGCGGTTTTATCTGGAATGCCGCACCTTGTTTTGACGGCGCGGCGCAAATTTTAATTTTTTTGTTAATGCGCTTTATATCAGACAAAAAAAGTGGTTTTCGTATATAATAACAAACATTATGAGACAACTGGCAAGTCCATTGCTGCCAAAGCAGCAAAAAACGCTGGAAAGCATGGGCGACAACATCAAATATGCCCGGCTCAGGCGAGACCTTTCCATGGAACAGGTGGCAGAGCGGGCCGGAATCAGCCGCGCCACACTCCATAAAGTGGAATCCGGCAACCCGGGGGTGGCAATCGGCGCTTACCTCAAAACGCTGTATGTTCTGAATTTGGAAGAAGACTTGAGCAGCGTGGCGCGGGACGACGAATTCGGGCGCGCTTTGCAGGACATAAAATTGCCCAGCCGGAAGCGGGCGTCAAAAAGCGGACGGATATGAACGAAAGAAAAAATATCTTTGTATATCTGGATATGTTGGATAAGCCGGTTCTCATTGGCATTTTGCACAGCGATATTGTTCGAGGGAAGGAATTATTTTCGTTTACCGGCGGTAATGACTGGCTGAACTACAAGGAATTCCGCTTGCTTGACCCTGATTTGGGCCCTTTTGAGGGACAGCAGTATGTGCGGGATGGGAAGCTTAATTTTGGTCTTTTTCTCGACTCTGCGCCTGACCGGTGGGGACGGCAGCTTATATTGCGGCGGGAAGCCTTGAATGCCCGGAGAGAAGGCCGGATGCCGTGCGCCCTGCATGAAAGCGATTTTTTGTTGAGCGTGTATGACGGCAGCCGTATGGGGGCGCTCCGGCTCAAGCTGTCTCCTGGAGGGGATTTTTTGGACAACAACGCAAGTCAGGCTGTCCCTCCATGGATTTCTATTCGTAATCTGGAATACGCCAGTCTGTGTCTGGAACAGGCGGACAGTGATGGCCGGGAATACGCGAAATGGCTTGCTCTGCTGATTGCTCCCGGTTCGTCACTGGGGGGAGCGCGGCCCAAAGCCAATGTGGCGGACAGTGACGGGCATTTGTGGATTGCCAAGTTCCCTTCCGGCAGCGACGTCAAAGACGTGGGGGCTTGGGAAAAAGTAGTCAATATGCTTGCGGCAAACTGCGGAATCACCGTACCCGAATCCATGAGCCAGGTCTTTTCCACCAAACAGCATACATTTCTTACCCGGCGGTTTGACCGGATTGCAGACAGCAGGCGGATACATTTTGCGTCGGCCATGACCTTGCTGGGAGTGCAGGACGGTGCGGATTATATCACTGGGGTCAGTTATCTCGACATAGCGGGAATTATTGTCAGATATGGAGCGGAGGTGGAACGCAATCTGGAAGAGCTTTGGCGTCGCATGATTTTCAATATTGCGGTGTCGAATTGTGACGACCATTTGCGCAATCACGGCTTTCTCCTTACACCAGCGGGGTGGGTGTTGTCCCCGGCCTACGATATGAACCCTGACGAAACCGGGACAGGGCTGAAACTCGCAATTTTAGAAAACAACAATTCTCTTGATTTTGACTTGGCGCTGGAAGCGAGCTCCTTTTTTCGGCTTTCATTGGAAAAAGCAAAGTCCATTCTGGGGGAAGTCAGGAACGCTGTCGCGCACTGGCGGAGCGCCGCAATTGTCTGTGGTATTTCCCGGGAAGAACAGGAGAGGCTAGAGCCCGCATTCCGGCAAAGACAATAGCGGGCAATCAACATTGTAATTACCAATTTTATTTCAGGGACAGGGCTTCTCCCAACGGTTTGCAAGCCGCACACTGATTACTCGGATAAGTTATCGGTGGCGGCATGAATAGGAGGGGAAAGATAATCCCAGTGGTCACGCCGTCCCCGCAAACCAGTGTGCGGCCTGCAAACCGTTGGTCGGCAAGCAGCAAACTTGCCAGAAATAGCAAGTTTGCTTTTACCGAGTTTCGGTTAGAAAGACACCTTCACAGCCACCGGAATGGCGATGATGGTGCTCTTGTAGGTGTTGCTATTAGCGCCGTTGTCAACGGTGGTGGCTTTGGTGGAAAAGTCAATACCGCCGCGGGCCGTAACGCCCTTGGCAATAGTGTAAGTGCAGCCAAGATATCCGCCGAACAGGTTGTACTTCATGGTCTGCTCAGTATCACCTTCGGTGTGTCCCATGTTTGCCATCTGGTTTGCAATCTGTACTGTCGCGGTCAGCTTGTCGGTTACGGCATAGGAGACCACCAGGGCATCGGTCAAAGAGAAGAAACTCTCTTCCACATCGGCTTGTGCTTGGGTGGTAGCTCCGTTCATAGGAGCATAGAAGCCTGTCTCCCCGTCTGTTGCCTTGTCCACTTTAAAGCTGGCAAGACTCACGTTGTTGTTCAGCGTTACCGTCAGTTTTTCAACGCCCGTGTATTTGACTTGCAGGTCAATACCGTTCCAGAAAGGCCCGGCAATTTCCTGCTTGATATCGCTTCCCGCAAACTGCCCGGAATAGCCCACGTTAAACCCAAGTCCGCTCACCGGTGTGATGTTCGCGTACAAACCAAAAGCGTTCTGGAATTCTTTGGCGGGAACGCCAGCCGTAATCTCGGTTTCATCTTTCTCGGTGTCCGGGTCGGTTTCGCTGTACTTGTAGGTAACGTCAAAGCTGACAAGGTCGGCGATTTTCGCGCCGCTTACGCGCAGCGCAAATTCGCCTGCGGACTTACCAGAGACAGGCTCAGGCTTTTCGTCTTTACTAGCGGTAAACGGACCAAGCGCGCCGGTCACTGAGATGGGGCCAAACGCGAGGCCAAGAAAGAACCGGCCATTGGATGTGCCATAGGCGTTTTTGGTGATGTTGTTCACGTCTTTGGCTGACAGACCGAGCGCGGCCGCATCATCTTTCCCGGAAAAGGTGGGTGTAAACAGGCCCAGGTTGTAAGTGGTGCCAAAACCTCTGCCATCCAGGAAGTCGTCAATGTCGCCATAGCGCCCGATTCCGCGCTGGTGGGTATTGGCATACATCAGCTTTACCGGCCCGATAATGCCATACACTTCATACTCGTCAATATAAACAATACCGGAGCCCGGATTGTTCCCTACCCATGCGCCTGAATCGGTGCGGAGCCGCAGATACCCTCGGTAGTTGTCCGCCTGCAGGTTAAAGGCAATCCGCAGTTCCGAGGTGTCCATCGCCGATTTAGTAAACGAATCGGTCTTTGACGCTTTGTTGTCATCGTCTTCGGTAACCGTGTAATTAATCGCGTCGGTTATCAAATCCGCGCCAACGGTGAAGCCGTCCGCAGCAAACGCGGAGCCCAGTACCAGTGCCGCCATGAGCAGCACAACCAGAATTTTCTTCATTTTTGCCTCCTAAGAAGCCGGCTTCCTAAACCAGCTTCCTGAATTGTATTTTACGGAGCATACGCCCCGCACCAAAGCGGCTCTGACGATGCAAAGCCGCGCAATTGGAAAATAAAAAAGCCCCGGCGCGCGGAAAAAGAGATGCCGCGCCCAGGGTATTCAAAACGTGAGAAAAATAAACTGTCAGCAAAATTGTTTGTATTACGGGTTGTTGCGTTGCGTTGCGTTGCGTTGCGTTGCGTTGCGTTGCGTTGCGTATACGAATTTACCCTACCCGGCATTTTGGGTAGGGTTGTTACGGAGGAGGAAGCAGTTGTCATCACATATGTCCGCATATTCCAATACTCCACATCCGCGCATTTCTGCACTTATTCTTTAGCAACCGTTCAGAATATAGACTATTTTTAGATTTTTGTCAAGTGGTATATGGCTAAAAATGCGGTATACGCCAAAAATACATTCAGCTTGACCTTTTACTGCCTATCCAGTATAGTGCGGCGGCTATGATTATTTCTGCATCTCGGCGGACGGATATCCCTGCATGTTTAGGTGAATGGTTCATGCGGCAGATTGAAGTCGGAACTGTGAACGTAGCGAACCCATTCAATTCAGCCCAAATCCGGCATGTCTCGCTCTTGCCGAAAGACGTGGACTGTATCGTATTTTGGACAAAAGATCCCGGTCCGTTTTTGTCCTATTTGCCCCGGCTGGAGGAAAAATACTCCTTTTATTTCCAGTTCACTATCACTCCGTATGGACGTCTTTTTGAGCGCCGGCTGCGGAACAAACTCGAAATCGTTGAGACCTTCCGTGTTTTGAGCGGTCTCATCGGGAAACACCGGGTACATTGGCGTTATGACCCGGTTATTTTGAATCACGACATAGACGTCGCTTATCACTGCCTGGCTTTTGAGAAACTCTGTGTCTTACTTGCGGATTATACGGAACTCGTTATCATCAGTTTTTTCGATATGTACAAACGGCTGGACCCCAGCAGACTCCGGGAATTGACGGAACCGGAAATGTTTGAATTGGCGGCAATTTTGGGCGGAATTGCAAGCCGTTATGGCCTGAGAATTCAGACCTGTGGCGAAGAAACGGATGTATCCGCCTACGGCATAACGCGGGGAGCCTGTATTAACGGGGCGTTTATCGAACAATTGATTGGCCGCCCGCTGGGCCTTGAGCGCGACCCCTATCAGCGCACCTGGTGTGAGTGCGGTCAAAGCGTGGACATCGGTTCATATAACACGTGCAAAAATGGCTGTATTTATTGCTATGCCAGCCGTAGCGCAAGTATATGAACCGTATATCCAGCCCGTTATTTGGAACAAACGTCGTCAATCATGATTTCTTTCCCAAAATTATATTGAGGGCCAGCGCAAAGAGCGGCAGGATGGCACAGGAGATAAAGAGGGTTGGATAGCCAAACCGCTCAATGACCGCGCCTCCGATAGTGGCGCCCAGCACATTCGCGAGCCCTCCCGCGAGAATTTGGTAAATCGATATGCTGGTGAGCGCCTTACCGCGCGGAGCGTTCTGGTTGCAGAATACAATTGCCGCGGGATGCAGGAGGCCATAGGTGGCAAAATGCATCAACTGGGCGCATACCGTACCGGCCAGACCGGGAAATAGAATGTACAGGGACATGCGTACCACGATTGCGGCGGTGCAGAGCCGCAGCATGGTCATGCCCCGGATAGACTTGAGAATCCGCCGGGAAAAGAGAAAAGCCGGGATTTCCGCACCGGCGCTGAGGGCATACAAACCCGCGGAGGCATGAAGCCCCAAGTATTCTTCCACGTAGAGCGGCAGGAGCCGGTTTGCCGGTGACAATGCAAGAAACCCCAAAAAAATCATCAGAATTCCGGCCCAATAGGTGCGTGAAAATCCCTGAAACACACTAAAAATTCCCGGTCGTTTGTCTGTCCTTTGTTCTGCCGTTGGTTCTGTTTTGGTTTGCAAAAAACCGGGAAGCATAAGCAAAATAATAACGAATGGCAATGCGGGAATCGCCAGCCACAACATGGTTTGCAGGGGCGGCATAGGCCGGGCAAAATCAGAGAAAAACTGCACAATGAGCACCATAATCACATAACCCGCAGACCCGGCGCACCGGACAACGCCATAGAGATTTGTCCGGTCACCCAGTAGTTTTGTGGTGATGGAGTCCGCCAGGGGTACTGACCCCCGCAGGCTGACCGCAAATATGACCAGACACAGGGCAGTCCACCACCAGCCGCGAAGCAGCACCAGCGGAATTGGCAGAAGCATCATAATGAATGCCATGACTAAAAAAGAAAGACCATATTTACCGGTTTTTTCGATATATGAATTTGCCACAAGCGGCCCTACAATCCCGGCTGTTTCAAAAACCCCCATCAAAATGCCGGTGTGAAAAACCGAATAACCCATGTTACGAAGAATGAGGGGTAGTGTCACATTGCCGACACCATAGGCGGCAAAGAAGAAGAACAACGTAATTCCGATACGCATTTACAGTTGCACACCTCGCTCTATTTTTGCCAGCAGCCGCTCCCTGGGTTTACCCGAAAGAGATACTTCCTGACCGGCCAGCAGGGCGCGCAAGTCCGTAAGCTCGTCTCCGGAAAAGCGCACCCCATTTTTCACGTGATTTTCAAAAGACGCCGCTGCCAGGGGCGCAACCTTGCGGGCAATTTCCAGCAAGACCTGGGCATAGTCGCGGATTTCCTTCTGGGCATGGCCATCAAGGCGCAGTTTCAGAAAATGCAGGAGATTGTGCAAATCGATTTGCCAGTACATCTCCGTGTAGAGCGACAGCGGCAGATTGATACGCGCCAATTCCCGGGCAAGTCCGCTTTCAATCAATTTATCGTAGGACGCGAAGGCCGCATCCTGTCCGGCGCGGAGGGCCTCGCGGGTTTTCTGCGCCTCAGATGCGCCCAGCGCTTCATCTGCGCGGCCTTGCTTGTTGTCCGCGCTTTGGGGTGCAATGTCTTCCGGGGCGGGGACATAGCACTCGTTCTTCATCACCGAGTAGCGGCCTGAAATCTCGTTCATCCGCGCCGTGCGGTGCCGCACCAGTTGGCGGGCCACAAAAACCGGCATTTTCAGGTGGAACGTGAACACCACCTGTTCAAAGGGCGAGGTGTGTTCGTGCCGCAACAGATAGTCGATGAGCGCTCCGTCCTCCCGCACCGTTTTCGTACCTTCCCCGTAGGAAACCCTGGCGGATTGCACAATCCGTGCGTCGCTTCCCAGATAATCCACCAGACGCACAAATCCCTTATCCAACACCGGGAACTCTTTGTCCAAAATCGCTTCCGCTTCAGGAACCACACAATGAGCCATATATTCTCCTAAAAATTGCAGGCGGCGAACACTTCGCCGATGTTATCGCTGATAACCAGAGACGCCCGGCTGTCCGCGAACGTTTCGGATTTATTGATGATGACCAGGTTTTTGCCCTGGAAATAGCGCACCAGGGAAGAGGCGGGCTGCACCACCAGACTTGTCCCGCCGATGACGAACAAGTCCGCTTTCTCAATCGCCTGGGTCGCCCGGTCAAGTATGCTGTCGTCAAGGCCTTCCTCATAGAGCACCACATCCGGCTTGAGAATACCGCCGCACCCCGGCTTTTCGCAGCGGGGCACGCCGCTGGATGCAATAATCGCCGAAAGGGGGTAGAACGCGCCGCACTTCATGCAATAGTTCCGGTGTACGCTGCCGTGCAGTTCCAGCACGTTTTTGCTCCCCGCCATCTGGTGCAGTCCGTCGATATTCTGGGTGACCACGGCGGCTAGTTTGCCCGATTGTTCCAGTTTTGCCAGAGCCAGATGCGCCGCGTTGGGTTTGGCATCCGGGGCGAGCATCTTTGCCCGGTAGAACCGGTAAAATTCTTCAGTCGCTTCGACAAAGAAGGTATGGCTGATTATCACTTCCGGGGGAAACTTCCATTTTTGTTGATAGAGGCCGCCGGTGCTGCGGAAGTCCGGGATGCCGCTTTCCGTGGATACCCCTGCCCCGCCGAAAAATACGGTCCGACTGGAGGCGTCCACCAGGCGGCGCAATTGTTCGATTTTCGTGTTGTCCATGCCGCCCTTTATGTTTATGGATAGGCTTTGAAGTCCTGCACCACGCTGATGCCGGACTCCACCTTGTAGCCGCTCATGAGCGTGGAAGCGATGCCCACCGCCTTTTCAGCCAGCGCCGCGGAATCCGCAATGCCCTGCAAGTGCACGGTTTTGTCCTGAATTACCGCCCGGAGGAAAAAGATATTGAGCTTGTGCTCAAAAATCAGCTTGTTCACCAACTGCTGGGCGGTCAGCAATTCCGCCAGCTTGAGCTTTCCCAGCGCGTCTTTTTCCGGGGTAATCAGGTGCCGGGTCAAATCCGCCAGAACCTTGACCGCGCCGTCAATGTCCACCAGTGCGGTATTGAGTACCAGATGGAAATGGTGGGGCAGGTCGCTTCCCAGATTGAAAAATGTCTTGTGAAATCCCTCGCGGTTGGTGTCGCTTTCGGTAATCCGCTGCTGGGCCTGTTTTTCATTCCAGGAAAATTCGTTCATCAGCCGGGCGCGGCGGACGTCGTCGTCCGCAATGAGGCGTACGGAAATCCGGTGGGGCAGGTCGTTCAAAATCACAAAGGTTCCCCGTCCAATCAGGATACAATCGTCATCCAAAGCCGCTTCAAGCACCGCGGTTTGCAGATAATCCAGGTATTCGTCCCGCTCTTTTGCCAGAGACGCGAAAAATCCCGGCTTGCGTTCGTCATACCGCTTGAGTTTCTCCACGGGAAATCCCAAGTCGATAAGGCGTTGTTCAAGCATCTTGCGGCCAATAAAAGTGTATCCCAGTTCCTTTGCCAGGGCCGCGCCAATCTCATCGCCCAGAGCGGCAACCTGCCGCGAAATCGTGATGACTGCCATAGTTTACCTCCGCTTGTGTATTTTTACTGTTTTCATCATAATTATAACCCGAAATTAACAAAAAGTCAAAAGACGAGGACAGGAAAAAAATATGAGCGCCGCCGAGGACAAAGAATTGATTTGGATACCCCAGGGGACACGGGAACTGCTGAAAACCCGGATACTCACCGTGAACGAACAAAAATGCGTGTCCCCCAAGGGAGAAACCGGGGACTTTGTGGTTATTGATTCGCGGGATTTCGCGATTGTCGTGCCTGTTCTGACCACAAACCCCGAGCAATTTGTGATGGTGCGCCAATGGCGGCAGGGAACCCAATCCCTGAGCATTGAATTTCCCGGAGGCGTCTTCAATCCCGGCGAAACCCCGGAGCAGGCTGCCCGCCGGGAACTCCAGGAAGAAACCGGCTGCATTGCCGGCACACTCGTCCCCCTGGGAACCCTCAAGGCGAACCCCGCCATTATGTCAAATACCGCCCATATCTTTGCCGCCTTTGACTTGACAGACACCAAAAAGCGCCACCTTGACAACGACGAATACGTTTCCGTCCTGATACAGGATGCCCAAACCGTCTACCGCGGCTTTGGGTCTGCTCCGGAATACCAGCACGCCCTCATGGCTGCCGTCCTCTGGCTCTATGGGCAGCGCTATTCCCCGAATACGCCGTAATTGCTGACCTTGGGGTCATACACCCCTTCCCGGACTTCCTCGGCAATGCGGGGGATCACGAGCTTCATGCCCGGATGTATGAGGTTGGGATTTCGGGGGTTTGGCATACTGGCTTTGTTTGCCTCATACAGATTTCTCCATAAATGCGGGTCGTTGTACACGAAGGGCTGGGCAGCGATGTTCCAGAGGCAATCTCTGGTGTCCGGCCAGGGCTGCACCACATAGTATTGGGGCAGACTGGGAAGCGCGGTCACGCTTTGCAGAGCGTCGATTGCCAACTGTGCGTAGTCGATGGCTCCCTTATAGTCTTCTTCAGTGTGACAGGCAAGCGCCGTCTCATAGCAGTACGAAGCGTCGTCGAACAGGGCCGGGAACCGCTGGGGCGCGTTTACCGACTCCGCCCAGGCAATCCGGCGTCCCGCGTGGCGGAGCCGCCGGTCAGCCTCGGCTTTCACCAGCATCTTTTGGATATACGCCTGGGAGAGTGCCGCGTTTTCCTCGGCCAGTCCGGCGTATTCGATGGAAAGGGTGTAGTCCCCTTCGTCAAAGGCTTCCTGGGCTTTTTGGCTGTATTCACGGGCGAGTTTTTGATATTCGTTGTTGGTATAACTTTCCGCGCCCAGGCTCAAGGAACCTAAGGACAGGCACAGAATCGCAAAAATCAGTACACATTTTTTCATGGTTATTCCTCCTCTCCTTCGGCATTTACCTCTTCCGCCTCAACGTTGTCCGCTTGCTGGGCAAAGGCTTCAACCTCGGCGGTCTGTTCCGTTGCGCGCCGCATGGCTTCCGATGCCTGCTGTCGTTTTATGGATACCCGTTCAAACACCGCGTCAAAGATTTCACGGGCGTTCCGGTATTCGGCAATGGCATTTTTGGCATCCCTCCCCGCAAGCAGTTCGTCGCCGTGGGCCAGCGCGGTCTGGGCGCTGCCGTAGGCGTCTTTTTCCGTCACTTCCGACTTTATTCCGTCAACACGGGCTTTGGCCTGCACCGCCGCTGTGCGTTCCGCTTTTGCCGATTCCGCAAGAGACGCATAGGCTGCGTCCAGAGCCGCCTGTTCCAGCGCCTGGTATTGGGCTGCCAAGTCTCTGCCCTTGCCGGGAAGGGAATTATCCGAAGGGTTCCGCTCGTATTCTTGCCCCAGGGCGTTGAGGGATTCATCGAGTTTTGCCAGGTCATCTGCGCAATAGGCGTCTGCCCCCGCGTTGATTGCCTTGCCCCGCGCTCCGCTCACACCGGCGGCAAGGACTTTGATATAGGCATCCGCGGCTTTTTCAGCGGTGTCCGAGAGGGTTTGCGCGTCATCCGCAAGGGGGTCCGCCTGACCCAGGGTATCCAGCGCCGCTTCCCCTTCCGCATAAGAGTCAGGGTCGAATTGGGCAAGGCCGAGGGAGTCAACCGCGTCTTTTGCCGCAAGCGCGCGGGCCGCTTTTTCCAGCGCTTTGTACCGCAGCGTTAGATCCGGCGCTTTTTCGGCAACCGTAGTGTCGGCGGGATTTTGTGCCAGGGAATCTTTCAACGCCCTGAGTGCTTTGTCCAGCGCGGACAGTTCATCGGGGCAAAAGGTTTCCGCCCCGGCTTCAATCGCTTTGTTCCGCGCCGCCTCTATGTCCGCAAGAGCTGCCGCGTTCCGTTCCGCGTCTTCCTTGCTGGTATCCGGCGCAGGAGCGGGCTGCGGCTCTGGCTGAACTACTGGCGCAGGTTGTTCCGCCGACTCCGGCTTTGGCGCTGATTTACAGGAGGCAAAAACAAACATCCCTAAAATGCAGAGCGCGAAAAGCTGGTATAATTTCTTTACCATAAATTACCTCTTTAACGTATCTTAACAGAAGAAATCTGTTTGGTCAAACGCCTCCCTCACCCGCTATTCCTTTAATTGCTTTTTTGTGATATACTATTTCCCATGAATCGGGTGAAGTCCTATCGGGGGAAGCCATATCCTTTGGGTGCGGCACTGTACCAAGGCGGCGTGAATTTCAGCGTTTTTTCCCATAATGCTGTTGCAATTACTCTTGAATTTTATGCTGGCGCACAGGACGATACTCCGGCGGTATCCTACCAGCTTGACCCCCAATTCAATAAAACCGGCGATATATGGCATATCTATATTCCAGAGATTACCGTCGGAGCGCTGTATGTATTCCGTGCCGACGGCCCCTTTGCGCCAGAAAAAGGATACCGGTTCAACAAAAAGGCTCGGCTCCTTGACCCCTATGCAAAGGCTCTGACTAACACCTCGATTTTTGCGAATCTGGCGAACGGCAAGTTTCCTAAATGCGTAGTCATTGACAACCGCTTTGACTGGCAGGGCGACCAGCCCCTCAATTATCCCCTTAAAGACTGCGTTATCTACGAAACCCATGTAAAAGGATTAACCGCTGGTCCCGCGTCCGGGGTGCGGTATTCCGGCACCTATCGGGGAATCCTGGAAAAAATCCCCTATTTCAAACAATTGGGGATTACGAGTCTTGAATTGCTGCCCATTCACGAATTTGACGAGTTTGAAAGCTATCGCCTCAACCCACAGACCGGCGAGCCCTTAAAAAATTACTGGGGCTACAGCACGCTGGGGTTTTTCGCGCCAAAGGCATCCTACGGGTCTGACCAGTCGCCAGGGATCTGTGTCCAGGAATTCAAGGAGATGGTGCGGGGGCTGCACCGGAATGGTATTGAAGTCATCCTTGACGTGGTGTTCAACCACACTGCCGAAGGCAACGAGCGGGGCCCGTCCATCAGTTTTCGGGGGTTTGAAAATTCGGTGTACTATCATCTGGAGGACAAACAAAAACAATGCTACAAAAATTATTCCGGCTGCGGCAACACAGTGAACTGCAACCATCCGGTAACCCGCCAGTTCATTATGGACTGCCTGCGGTATTGGGTGATTGAAATGCATGTGGACGGGTTCCGGTTTGACCTGGCGCCGATTCTGGCCCGGGGGCGTTCCGGGGAAGTGTTGGCCAATCCGCCCCTTACGGAGGAGATTGCCGAAGACCCCGCACTGGCAAAGACCAAGATTATCGCCGAAGCCTGGGACGCCGGCGGCGCCTATCTGGTGGGCGCGTTTCCCGGCGCCCGCTGGGCGGAATGGAATGACCGCTTCCGGGACGATATCCGCCGGTTCTGGCACGGAGAAAGTTTTTTTGCAAACAGCGCCGCCACCCGGTTGGCGGGCAGCGCCGACCTCTACCTGAAAAGCGGCAAAAAACCCTTCAATTCCATCAATTTTATTGCCTGTCACGACGGGTTCACCCTGAATGACGTGGTTTCCTACAATACGAAACACAACGATGCCAACGGCGAGGAAAACCGGGACGGCTCCGGCAATAATTGCAGCTATAATTATGGTTTTGAGGGGCCTGTCGTCAATCCCGCGATTGAACAGGTGCGGCTTAGGCAAATCAAAAATATGTTTTTGACCCTTATGCTTTCCCAGGGTACTCCCATGATACTGGGAGGGGACGAATTCCGCCGCACTCAGGACGGGAACAACAATGCCTATTGTCAGGACACCGAGCTTTCCTGGTATGACTGGACGCTCAAGGAAAAGAATGCCGAATTGTTCCGGTTCTGCAAACTGGCAATCAATTTCAGGCGGCAGCATCCCGCTTTCCGGCGTCCTGAATTTTTTGAAGGCCTTGACCATTCCGGAGATTCCGTGCCGGATATTGCCTGGTACAACCGTTCGGCAAAACCGCCGGACTGGCAGCGGCTTGATAAGTTCCTGGCTTTTTACATCAACGGCGACAAAACTGAAATGCTTTCAGAACAGAACGACCCGGATTTTTACATTATGTGTAATGCCGACACAAAAGACACATCCGCTGTTTTGCCGCCCCTTGCCAGCGGGAAAAGATGGGCCCGTTGCGTTGACACGTCCATCCCTTCGCCGGATGACTTTCTTGAATCGGGAAATGAGGAGGCCCTGGGAACTCCCAGAGTCTATGTGCTGCCTGCCAGGAGCATGGCGGTTTTAATGGCAAAATAGCAAAATACATAAAAATAGGTGAATATGAAACGTTTTTTTATATGTATTCTTTTGTGTCTCTGTGTGTCCGCCTATCCGGGCGAAATATTGTCCGTATCTTTGGATGTCGCCGGGGGGATGCTATGGGGGACTTCCCGTGAATATGTGTTGACAAATGCCTATGCTTTGCCAAGGGTTGACTCGATGTTGAGCCGTCTGGATTGGCAGGAAAAAACCGTGCCCTACGTTGATATGACCGTGCGTTTTGAAGCCTTCAATGTGTTTATTGCCGGAAGTTTCCTGACGGCCCTTCCGCAGGTCGACGGAACAGAGAGTATTATGGAAGACCGGGACTGGGATAATCCGGACGGCACCCTGTTATCCCAGTATTCGCGTCACGATATAAGTATCGACAAACATTATGACCTTTCCGCTGAATTGGGGTATTCATTCAAAGTACGGGATTTCCGCATTACCCCATCCGCTGGCTTTTCTTACCGTGCCCGAAAATGGACGGGAACCGACGGATACGGGCAATACGCGTCTATCTGGACAGAAGACACGGAGAAACAAGCGTTCACCGGCCCGGTGATTACCTATGAGCAAGCTGTCTGGTTTCCCTCTATTACCTTGGAAGCCGCGTATAATCTGAACAGCCTTTTTGAATTTTCCGCAGCCTACCGCTTTTTTCCCTATATAGATACCGAAACTTTGGACACCCATATCACCACGAAGACACAGTACCGCGACATGATGGCGGGTGGTTGGGGGAATAAAATTATGCTGAATATCCGCTGGTTCTTCCTGAAGGACCGTTTGACGCTCAATTTGGGCGGCGCATACGAATGGTGGGAAATGTGGCCGGGCGAGACTTATTCAAGAAAGACCGGAGGGCCTGGTTCGGCAAACCAATTCACGCCGGATGTCGGCCAATCAAAGGCGGACAGCAGTCAGTGGTCCCTGTCATTGGGGCTGAGGGTGTCTATTTTTTGAAAAAACTGCTCTTTTTACCAAATTTGCTTGACAAATTTTTTTGAATTTCCTATAATTCCTACTATGCCTGTGGGATTTAACATATAATAGTACAGCGCAAAGGAGCTAATTATGGCAAAAAAAACAAACACCGATGCATGGGCCTTTGAAACAAAGCAGCTTCATGTCGGCCAGGAAGAACCGGACAGCGCCACCGACGCCCGTGCGGTTCCCATCTATCAGACCACGTCCTACGTGTTCCCCAGTTCCAAGTCCGCGGCGGACCGCTTCGCCTTGGCCGAAAGCGGCAACATCTACACCCGGATCATGAACCCCACCTGGGATGTGTTTGAAAAGCGCATCGCCGCCT
This sequence comes from Treponema sp., assembly GCA_031290005.1. Lineage (GTDB taxonomy): Bacteria > Spirochaetota > Spirochaetia > Treponematales > Treponemataceae > JAISTZ01. The sequence goes on from JAITOJ010000124.1 coordinate 17,284, forward strand.
TGGAAGGGGGCGTGGCCGCTCTGGCAACCGCATCGGGGGCGGCAGCGGTCACCTACGCGATTCAGAACATCACCCGCGCGGGGGACCACATCGTTACGGACAACCAGCTTTACGGCGGCACCTATAACCTGTTCACCAATACCTTCAAGGATATGGGTGTGGACTTTTCCTTTATTGACGGGAGCAAGCCGGAAAACTTCGAAAAGGCGATTAAGCCCAATACCAAGGCGCTCTTCTTTGAAACCGTGGGCAACCCCAACGCCTCTGTCGTGGACATTGACGCGGTGGTGGCCATTGCCCACAAGCACGGCCTGCCGGTAATTGTGGACAGCACCTTTGCCACGCCGTATCTGCTGCGTCCCATTGAGCACGGGGTGGACATCGTGGTGCATTCGGCCACCAAGTTTATCGGCGGCCACGGCACGTCCATCGGCGGCGTCATCGTGGACGGCGGCAAGTTTGACTGGGCGGCCAGCGATAAGTTCCCCGGTCTTTCCAAGCCCAATCCCAGCTATCACGGGGTGGTCTTCACCCAGGCCGTGGGCAATCTGGCCTATATCATCAAGGCCCGCACCACATTGCTTCGGGACACCGGCGCGGCCCTGTCGCCCTTCAATGCCTTCCTGTTCCTTCAGGGGCTGGAAACCCTATCCCTCAGAGTCGAGCGGCATGTGGAAAACACTCTCAAGGTGGTGGACTTCCTCAAGAAGCACCCCAAGGTGGAACAGGTGAACCATCCGTCCCTGCCGGAGCACCGCGACCACGCCTTGTACAAAAAATATTTCCCCAAAGGCGGGGCATCGATTTTCACCTTTGAGATTAAGGGCGGCGCAGCGGTGGCCAAGAAATTCACCGAAGACCTGCAAATTTTCTCACTCCTGGCCAATGTGGCGGACGTGAAGTCCCTGGTGATTCACCCGGCCAGCACCACCCATTCCCAGATGAGCGAGAAGGATCTGCTGGAGTCGGGGATTAAGCCCAATACTGTCCGGCTTTCCGTCGGCACGGAGAATATCAAGGACCTTATCGCCGATTTGGAGCAGGCCTTTAATTAGGCAGGGTAATCAAAAATGATTACGCATTGCTACTGCGACAGGCACAACTGATAGTAATGGCCTTTCTTGGCCATCAATTCCTCGTGGGCGCCCCGTTCCATAATCCTGCCGTCCTGCACAAACAAAATGCACGAACAGTTGCGGATTGTGGACAGACGGTGGGCAATGACAAAGGACGTGCGCCCCTTCATCAGGACGCGGATGCCCTCCTGCACCATCTGCTCTGTTCCCGTGTCTATGCTGCTGGTGGCCTCGTCCAAAATCAGGATGCGCGGGTCGCTCAAAAGGGTGCGGGTAAACGCCAGAAGCTGCCGTTCCCCCTGGGAAATGCCGCCCCCCCGTTCGGTTACTGGGGTATTGTAGCCATCGCTCAGGTTTTCGATAAACTTGTTTGCCCCAATCAGCTCCGCCGCGGCGCGAATCTCCGCGTCCGTGGCGTCCAGCTTGCCGTAGCGGATATTGTCCGCAATGGTGCCGGTAAAAATAAAACTGTCCTGCATCATAATCCCCATCTGGCGGCGCAGGGAGCGGATAGTCAGATTCATCACATCGTGGCCGTCAATCAGCACCTGGCCGTGGTCGATGTTATAAAACCGGCTCAACAGGTTCACGATGGTGGTCTTCCCCGCTCCCGTGGGGCCCACCAGGGCGATGCTGTCCCCTGGTTTGGCATCCAGGGACACGCTGTTCAGGATAATCCGGGTGCGGTCGTAATGGAAGGTGACATTGCGGAATTCCACGTGCCCCCGGATGGGCGGCAGGTCGTAGGAGTTGGTTGTGTCGGCGATTTCCACCGGTTCCGCGATGGTGTCGAAAATCCGGTCAAGATAGGACATGGCGGTCACAAAGGTGTTGTAGATGTTCGCCAGGTTGATGATGGGCTGCCAGAACCGCCAGGCGTAATTCCCCATAGCCAGAAGCATACCAAAGCTGGCCATAGGGCTCATCCAGTAGGCTCCCATGATATACACAAAGGAAAACACGATTTGGCTGATGGTTTCCGTGGACAGCCACACGGTGTTGGAAATGTACTGGGCGCGCATCCATTCATCGTTCCGGTCCGCCGCCAGATTGTCCATGATGCCCCGGTTGCGTTCCTCCCGGTCGAACGCCTGGGTTACTCTGATGCCGTCAATGGACTCTTGAATATAGGCGTTCAGGTTGGAGTTCTTGTTGGACACCGCCTGCCAGGCCCGGCGCTGACGGGGCTTGATTGTCCAGATGAACGCTGCCAGCACCGGCAGCCCCAGGACGGCCATCAGGGCCAGCTGGGAGTCCACCTGAAACATGAAGAAGATGATAAAGAAGATATTCAGGATTTCGATGATAAAGTTCAGAATCCCGTTGGACAGGGCGTCGGACACATTGTTCACGTAGGGAACCACCCGGACAAAGATTTTGCCGTGGGGCCGGCTGTCGTAAAACGCGAAGGGCAGTTTTTGCAAGTGGGCGAACAAGTCGGAGCGGATGTCGTGGACAATGCTCTGTCCCGCCTTTGCCACCAGCACGTTCCGTATGGCCCCGAATCCCACGCTCACCACAATGCTCAGGGCCAGCAATCCCGCCAGAATCAGCAGGAGCCGGACGTCCTTGTGGGGAATCGCCACATCCAGGGCGCGCTGCATAAACAGCGGCCCGGTCAGGGCGATAACGTTCCCCAGCAGGCTGAGCAGGAGGGCCGCCTTCAGGGGATTCTGCACCCCCGCCAGATATTTCAGGCAGCGTTTGATATTGAACAGGCTGACCTTCTCGTCCAGATATTCGTCCATATCATAGCGGTTCCGGCCCTGGGGCTTTTCCTGTTTCACCTTAGCGCGCGGCATTTGCAGCCTCCTCTCCCGCGTTGTTTTGCAGGTTCCAGATATAGCGATAGAATCCCTTGTTGGCCAGCAGCTCTTCGTGGGTTCCCCGCTCGATGATTTTGCCCTTGTCCATCACCAGAATCAAGTCCGCCCCCCGGAACGAGGTGATCCGCTGGGCAATGATGATTTTGGTGCACGGAAAATCCAGGCCGCGAAGCTGCTCCTGAATGTACCGCTCGGTCTCGCTGTCCACCGACGAGGTGGTGTCGTCCAGCACCAGCACCGCCGGGGCAACCGCCAGAGCGCGGGCCAGGGCAATCCGCTGGCGCTGGCCCCCGGACAGCCCCACCCCCCGCTCGCCCACGATGGTGTCGTAGCCATCCTCCATGCCTCTGATAAAGCTGTCCGCGTCCGCCTGCACCGCCCGCCTGACAATTTCTTCCTCCCCCAAGTCCGGCCTGCCGTAGGCGATGTTGCCCCTGGTGGTGTCGGAAAACAGAAACACGTCCTGCATGGCCAGGCCGATGCTGCGCCGCAGGGAAGAAATCGTATACTCTTGAATATCCGCGCCGTCCAGGCGCACGGTCCCGGCGGTGGGTTCGTAAAACCGCATGAGCAGGTTCACCAGGGAGGTCTTCCCCGCCCCGGTGGAACCCAGAATACCGATGGTCTGTCCCGGCGCTGCCGTAAAGCTGATGTCCTCCAGAATAACGGAACCGTTCAGCGTCAGGCTCACGCGGTCGAATTCCACGGCCCCGGCGGGCCGCTTTGCCAGCGCCCGCGCGCCCGGTTTATCCGCGATACCCGCCGGCGCTTCGGTAACTTCCCGGATCATGGCGGCGGCGGCGTTGAACCGCTGCCAGTCCGCCAGGAGCATCCCCAGCATCCGCAGGGGCATGGCCAGCGCCCAGGTGAGGGACGAGAAGGACAGATACTGCCCGGGGGTCAACTCACCGTTAATAAGGAAGATTCCCCCCACAATCAGGGTGATGACCGTGAGGATTTGGCTGCCGAATTCCAGCAGAGGCTGGTATTTGGCGGAAATCACCGCGTTTTCGTAGCTGGTGTCCCGGTAGTCGGCGTTGAATTTCTCAAAGTGTTCCTGTTCGTAGTCCTCCCGGGCAAAGGCCTTGACCACCCGGTGGCCGTCGATATTCTCCGTGACCGCGGTGCTCAGTTCGGTGAGTTTTTGCCGCAGGAGCACAAACCGGGGCCTGATGCGCCTCACAAACCGGCGGCTCAGATACAGGATACAAGGCGTAACCGCCGCCAGGCACACTGCCAGACGCCAGTTGACCAGCAGGAAGAAGGTGAGGGTGGCGGCAAACGTAACCAGGGCGTCCACACCCTGGTAGGTAATCCACGCCAGGGTGTGGCGCAGCATGTCCAGGTCGCTGGTCATGCGGGTCATCATGTTGCCGGTGCGGATTTTCGCCTGAAAGCGGTAGTCCTGGGCCTGCACCACGTCGTACATCTGATGCCGGATAATGGTCATGGCCTGGGTGCTTTTGAGTTCCATGACGATAATCATCAGGTAGCGCAGGGACAGGCGGACCACCTGCACGACTAACATGAGCGCCAGAATGCGGAGCAGGGGTTCGGTGTTACCGGGGATAATCACCTGGTCGATGAGGCGCTGGGAAAGGAAGGGGTTCACCACAATCATCATTGAGGTGACTGCGGACAAAAAAAGGCCGAAGAAGAATCCCCGGCGCAGACCGTGATGCTGGGCGCCCAAGTAGGACCACACCCACTTAAATTGTGACGAAGTGTGCGACATAGCGGAAAATACGTTACCGCGCGGAAGGGGGTTTGGTCAAGATAGAGGAATAGTGAATAGAGGGATAGAGAATAGAGAATAGGCTACTACTGAAATCAGTACTAGACTACTACTGAAATCAGTACTAGGCTACTACTGAAATCAGTATTAGGCTACTACTGAAATCAGTATTAGGCTACTACTGATTTCAATTCCGGGAGGCCGGCATAAATCTTCCCTGCGTCTCTGTGTGGGGGAACCGGGGAAGAGGCGCGGAGGGGGCGGTCTCCGGCGAAGAACCGGGGGCTTTTTTTGACAAAGAGTACGTGAGTGTGGTATACTGTATGCAAGGAGTTTACTATGAGTTGTTTTAGAGAAGAAATCACCCTGGAGAATCCTCGCGACGCAGGTAATGCGCGGCATGGGATTATCAAGGAGACGGAAGTGCGCCATCTCACGGTAAAGGCGTTGGTGGACACCGGCGCGTGGACCCTGGTCATCAGCGAGGACACCCGCGCAAAGCTGGGCTTGGACGTTCTGTACACGGACACGTCGGAGGTTGCCGACGGCGTGGTGGTAACCGGACTGGTGACCGAGCCGGTCAACGTTCATTGGAAAGACCGCCAGACCGGCTGCAACGCCTTCGTGCTCCCCAATGAAACGGAGGTGCTTTTCGGCGCCCTTCCCCTGGAGGGCATGGACCTGCTGGTTGACCCCAAACGGGAGCGCGTAATCGGCGCCCACGGCGACAAGACCCTGCGGATAGTGAAGTAGCCCTGAGCGCAGGCGGAAGGAGTAAGCGAAAGCCCCCGGCGATGAGCCGGGGGCTTTTTATTGCACGCATAAGCGCGAAGTTCACGGCGAGGTGAGCGACGAGTCGGCGCGTTCACCCCGTCACGATCTGAATATTCTCCAGCGCTTCCTGTACAATCAGGGCGCGCATCCGGCGCACTTTCAGGTCATCCGTTGCTTCCACGTCGCTTTCAAAGGCAAAGTTGCCTGAGCGGATAATCAGTTCCAGGTGAGCGTTCTTGAGCCGGTAAAACAAAGCGCCCAGGGCGCAATACTCCACCCCGGTGATAATCCCCGTGTCTTTCCCCAGCTTGATGTCTGAAATCAGGGTGACGCACTCTTTTTCTTCCAGAAACCGGCTGTACTTGACCGCCGCAAAGGCCCGGTACACCCGGTCGCGCAGGCTTGTGGGCATACTTTTCCGGATAGCGGCGCGGAAGTTGCGCTCCATGTCCGCCGCGTATTTTGTCACCGCTGTCAGAGACGCCATCTGGTCAAACTCGCTCCCGTCCAGACTGTTCAGATTGCGGATACGGTAATACGAACCCAGGGGCAGTCCCTGCGGCCCCGGCCCAAAGCAGGCTTCCGCGCCGAACCCCCGCTGGTTCACCGAGACAAGCATGTCGTTCAGGGCATCGTGGCCAGTCAGTTCCGTGGCGGGCAAATGCACATACACCGAGGCGCACATCCCGCTTCCCGCGTCAAACAGGGAGGCGGTTAAAAAGCCCATGTCGTAGGAGGCGGCGAATTGCAGGGTTTTCTGCATTTCAGCGTCCAAACCGCTGCACAGCCGCCACACCTCATCGGGATTAAGCCCCGCGGCAAAAGCGGCAATCCGCAGATGGTCAACGCTGTTCACGGTGCAGACTACCCGGCCATCGGTCTTGAGCACAATACCGCTGACAATCTGGGGGTTTGGCGTTTCCGGGATAAAGCCCCGCTCAACCAGCAGCTTTCGCCGGAGAGGCGTCAGCCGGTCAAGGCGGTTTGCCTGGTACTGGTCGGGGTCGTCCAGGTGGGCAAAGGCATCGAACACCAGGGACAGGACCCGTTCCCCGTCGTCCCCGCGTTCGCGCTCAGGGAATGGAAAGTTTGCCAGATTCCGGGCAAGTTGGAGCCGGGTGGACAGCGCCACGTCATCTTCCGCTCCGGGCGCGGCATACCACGAGTCCGGGGCGCTCGTATCCGGAGTCACCGGCAGTTCCTTTGTGATTTACGCATGGAAGTATCATAGCATATTGCGCTGTTTGCTAGAAGGGGTGGAATTGTGATATACTGAAAATATGAGGAGACTATGGAACAAGCGAAAACCAAAAAAAGCGCCCTGACGGCGATTATCGGCCGGCCCTCGGTGGGCAAATCAACCTTTCTGAACGCCGCCACCGGCGAAAAGGTATCCATCGTGTCCCCCGTGCCCCAGACCACCCGGAACGCCGTGCGGGGCATGGTGAACACCCCGCAGGGACAGCTCGTGTTTATCGACACCCCGGGGTATCACGAGTCGGAAAAGAAATTCAACCTCAAACTGCAAGCCCTGGTGCGTTCCCAGCTTGAAGACATTGACCTGACGCTCTATATGATGGACGCAAGCCGGCCCTGCGGCGCGGAAGAAGAACTCACCGCCGCCCTGGCCGCCCCGCTTCGAAATAAACTGGTCATTGCGGTGAACAAGCTCGACCTCTGCCCGCGCTTTGTCCCCGGCGCGTCTCTGGCGGACTGCGTTCCCGCCCACATCACCGCGTTTATCAGCTCCCATTTTGGGGACCCTGTTCGCGTCATTCCCTTGTCGGCGGAAAACAATCTGGGGGTTCAGGAAGTGGTGGACGCTCTGTTCGACCTGGCCCCGGAGGGCGACCCCTACTACCCGGAAGAATACTACACCGACCAGGAAGTGGACTTCCGCATTGCTGAAGTTATCCGGGAACAAGCCATCAACCGGCTCCATGCGGAAATCCCCCATGCGGTCTATGTGGAAATCGCCGATATGGAGCGACGCGGAGAAGGCAAGACCCTGTGGGTGCGCGCCTTTTTGTGGGTGGAAACCGAAAGCCAGAAAGGAATTGTTATTGGCAAAGGGGCGTCCCTGATAAAGACCATCCGGGTAGAGTCCATCAAAGCTCTGCGAAAGATTTTTCCCTACCGGGTGGACTTGGATTTGCAGGTGAAGGTGCGCAAAAACTGGCGTCAGAAGGTGGAATAATCATCCAAACTATGCTATACCTGTAGCCGTCATGATTACCCGCCGTCAACTCCCCAACGGAGTCCCCCTTATCACCGAAGAAGTCCCCGAAAGCCGGGTGTGCGCCTTGTCTTTCCGGTTTGCCATCGGTTCCCGCCACGAAAGCGGCCAGTTGAGCGGCATCACCCACTTTGTGGAACATCTGCTATTCAAGGGAACTGCCAACCGCTCCGCCTTTGACATCGCCGCTGCCTTTGACCGCATCGGCGGCTACATTAACGCCTATACCGAACGAGAATGCCTGGTAGTCTACTGCGTTGCCCCCGCACTCCATGTGGAAACCGCCCTGGAAATCCTCTGCGATATGACCGAACACTCCCTGTTTCGGGAAGAAGAAATCGAACGGGAGCGTGAAGTGATTATCAGCGAAATAGTGTCGGCCCGTGATGACCCGGAAGAAGCGGCCGCCGACGCGGTGGCTGAAACAGTGTTCCCCAAACAGCGGATTTCCGCCAGCATTTCCGGCAGCGAAAAAAACATCCGGTCTTTAAGCCGGGAAGACTTATTCGCCTGGTACACGGAAAAAATCGCCCGCGGCCCCCTGTCGGTGTACGCCGCCGGAGGCATGGATGCCGCGGTAGTGGAAACCTGCGCCGCGTCCCTTTCGGCGCGGACGAACATTTCCGTCGAACTGGAACGCCCGGCATGGAAAAGCGGTGTCAGCCTGATTACCGCGGATTTCCGGCAGGAGCAATTTTTCTTTCTCACCCCCCTGGCCTATCCACTGGAAGAACGCCGCTGTTTCGCCTGGGCGATTCTGAATGCCCTTATCGGCGACACTATGAGTTCCCGGCTTTTTCAACGCCTACGGGAAGAAAACGGCTTTTGCTACAATGTATACAGTTATTTCGTACTCTACGAAGACGCCGGATTTTGGTGCGCCTACGCATCCTCGGCCCGCAAGATGACCGTTCAAGTGGTGAATGCCCTGTTTGAGGAACTTCACCGTCTAGCCGCCGGAGGCATTGGGGACGATGAAATCAGCGCTGCCAAGGAACACCTGTGCGGGGAAGAAATCATCTCCGAAGAAGATATGGAATACCGCATGAAACGCCTCATGCGGAACCACCTGAACGGCTTTGAACGTCACACCCTGGAGGACACTCTGGTCTTTATCCGGGACATTCGAAAAGACGAACTGGAACTCTTGCTTCGGGAACTGCTGGACTTTCAGCGCATGGCCTTTGTGGTCTATGGCCCTGCCCTGCCCATCCGGACTAAAAAGAAAATTATAACGGCTGCCGCCTCAAAGATGAATAATTGCCGTGGGGAATAAAAAAAGACCTGCGGGGTAGGTATCTATAACAACGGAGGCCCCGCAGGCCTAAAGGAGGCCCCGACTCTTCTGGGGAGAAGAGCCGGAACGAATATACTATATCACATCTTGCCGAAAAATGCAAGAGGTCAACCAGTTAAATATTGTCAAATAGTGTTCACCATTCCGGTAAACAATACTTGATCTCCGCCATCATTGGTGTGATCGTACAGCACAAATACGAAGGGTTTGTCGCAAATCATTTCAAAGGGTTTTGTTGGCTCCGATGGACCGGCTGAGGTGGCAGTCATACCAAGCACCGTTACCGCGGCGGCGGTCGTGCCTTTTTCATCAACCCTGATAAGCGCTTTTTGCACCGCGCTTGAAACGTAAAGGTCCATATCCTCTTTAATCAAACCCGTGATCGTCCCGCCGCCCGAAGTGTCAAACAGGGGAACGCCAAGGGCGATAAGCGCGTCCTTCAGATCCATGGTATCGCCTTCAATGCTAAAACGCGGCAGCAACAGTTTCCCAGTCGAAGGAGGTGAATTATACTGAATTTGTTCAAAGTATTCGTTTGTCATGGAAGAGAGGAGGCCTGCGGCATCGCCGTTTTTGGGAAGGATGATATACATACCGCCACCGCTTATAAATCCCAATGGCATGGCTTGCACCTGGTCATCTTCGTAATAACGTAGCTCGTTTCCCTCGCGCAGCATATAGAACGCCTTTGTATTTCCCGCAGGCGCATGAAATACATCTTCGGCGGTTTTTTTAAGGTCAAATTCCCATGACCACCGGTCAGAAAAATAGATAGCGTTGGCAATGGCGGCAATGGTGTCCGGGTCGAACTCGGTTACCACCTTGTTGATGAGTCCCTCTGTGTTGTCGCTTGCCCATTTGTTTATGGCATCCACCGCGTCA
>JAITOJ010000120.1 GCA_031290005.1 Treponema sp.
AGTTCCGCCGTTCGCAGGGGATTATGGCCCGGCGGCAGGGGGTTTCGCGGGCCGTGGTACAGCACATCGCCCAGCAGAATCAGCCCGTCGCAGCGGCGGGCGTCCATCGCCGCCAGGACAATTTCTGTGCGTTCGGCGGAACCGTGGATGTCGGAACAGATAAGATATTTCATGGCATGTATATTATAGCTATCTTCAAAAAGAGTACACCTTCTCAGGGAAGTGTCAAGGCGGACGATAACCGCGGAATACGAATCGGGGCTAGCCTAGCCCTGATTCGTATTCCGGTAGTATGCCGCTGATGTTGAAATCGCACATCCCGACGCTCTGCTGAGGCGCCGCGCGTTCTTGACTTTCTTCTCTGGTATGATATACTCAAGATAAATATGATGAAATCTAAAGTGTTTGAATTGTTCTGTTGCGTTGTGCTGCTGTGTTCCGGTTGCGCGTCGAAAAAACAGACCGCGCCGGCACTGGTTCCCGGATCCTACCCGTCGCCCGAAGCGCAGGCTGCGGCGGGCAGGGTGAACGTGGATGTGCTTGACCACAAAGGGGCTGCCCTGGGAATCAGCTATCTGCCCGTATGGGTACAAACCTATTTGGATCGGGGGATTCCCGGCCTGGAAGCGCTGCCTGATTTTGACGGGTATTATTGTTTTGTGGGAGAACATGCGGGAAAAGATTTGAAGACCGTTACCGAATGGATAGTCACGTATAACATGACACAGGACATTGCCGCCGCGGTGTCTTCACGGGTGAATGCCTTGTTTGCCCGGTCAACCCCGGAATATCCTCCGGTGATTTACGGCCCCTATTATGAAACCGCGGTTACCGCTGCCGCGAACGCGCGGTATTCTGAGACATTGAAAATTAACGACTGGTGGCTTTTTGCGCGCCGCTATGAACCGGGCAAGCCCCAGAAATATACCGATGAATACCGGGGCTATGTCCTGTATACCATTGACAAGAAACGGCTGAATCGGCAGATTCTTACCATTATGAATCAAGTTATATCCGCTACTGACGCTGGACAGCAGCGGGCTATTGATACTATTCGTACCGTTATGGAACGGGAAGGACTGTAATTATGGAAAAAAGCGAAATTGTGAAACGCGCCGGCTCTTACATTGCCGCGGAACAGGACGCCCGTTTTCGGGACGATGTGAAACGTCTGGTGGAAAAGCAGGACTTTACGGAACTGGAAGACCGGTTCTACCAAAACCTGGAGTTCGGAACCGGCGGCTTGCGCGGGATTATCGGAGGCGGCAATAACCGCATGAATACCCTGATGATTAACCGGGCCACTCAGGGGCTGGCGAACTACTTTATAAAGACTTTCCCGGAAAAGGCAAAAGCCGGAAAACTGTCCGCGGTAATCGCCTATGATTCCCGGCATTATTCCGACGTGTTCGCCGAGGCAGCGGCGCGTATCTTCGCGGCCAACGGCTTTACCACCTATCTGTTTACGTCCCTCCGGCCCACCCCGGAACTGTCCTTCGCGATTCGCTGCCTGGGCTGCGATACCGGCGTGGTGGTGACCGCGTCCCACAACCCGCCCCAGTACAACGGCTACAAAGCCTACTGGAACGACGGCGGTCAGGTGATAGAACCCCACGATGCGGGCATTATCGCGGAAGTCAACGCGGTTACATCGGTCAAGACCATCGGCAGGGCGGAGGCCCTCAAAGCGGGGCTGCTCAAACTGATTGACCGGGAAATCGACGAAAAATATCAGGCCATGGTAAAGGCCCAGCTGTTCCGGCCTGATTTGATTAAAAAACAGGCGGGAAGCGTCAAAATCGTGTATACGCCCCTGCACGGAACCGGAGCCATGCACGTGGAAAACGTGCTGGGCGGCCTGGGCCTCAGGGTGATAACCGTGCCGGAACAGCGGGAAGGCGACGGTGATTTCCCCACCGTGGAAAAGCCGAATCCCGAAGAAGAGTCGGCTATGAAGATGGCGGTTGACCTGGGCAAGAAGGAACAGGCCGACGTGGTGATGGCCACCGACCCTGACGCGGACCGTTTCGGCACGGCGTTCCCGGACGGCGCGGGCGGCTTTGTGCTGGTCACGGGCAATCAGATGGGCGTCCTGCTGACGGACTATATCTGCCTGTCCCGGCAAGAACTGGGAATCATGCCCCCCAATCCGGCCCTGGTGCGTTCCATCGTGACCACCACGATGACGGACAAAATCGCCGCGTTTTACGGCGTGGATACCATCGAGTGCCTTACGGGCTTCAAATGGATTGGCGCGGTGATGGAAGATTTCGTGAAGACCAAACAAAACACCTATGTGTTCGGCTATGAAGAAAGCTACGGGTACACGGTGGAAAACAGCATCCGCGACAAGGATGGGGTGTCCGCGGCGGCGATGTGCGCCGAAATGACCCTGTACTGGCGTTCCCGGGGCAAAAGCCTTTTGCAGCGCCTGGAAGAACTGTACCGGCAATTCGGCTATTACGAAGACCGGGCCATTTCTGAAAGTTTCCCCGGCAGCGCGGGCGGGGATACCATGAAGGCTATCATGGCAAAACTCCGCTCCGGAGGGCTGGCGTCCATCGGCGGGGTGAAGGTGGAGAAAATCAGGGACGTGCAGGAAAGCGTGGTCTTTGACCCGGCGAATCCGGCCAAAAAGACGCCGCTGCGTCTGCCCAAAAGCAATGTGCTGCAATTCTTTCTGGAGGGCGGCGTTGTGGTGAGCGCCCGGCCCAGCGGCACGGAGCCGAAAATCAAGTTTTATATCAACTGTACGGTTCCGGTTGCCGGCGGCGATCTGGCTGCGGCGAAAGTCAAAGCCGGCGCCCTGTGCGGCGAAATCACCACAGAGATTCGGGCGCTGCTTGCCGAAGCAAAGGCGTAAGGGCGCGGGCACAAACAACATTTTTATCAAGGAGTACTCATGATTACCGTGAGCGACCTGAGCCTCAAGTTTGGGGAACGGGTCTTGTTTAAGGACGTAAACCTAAAATTTACAAAAGGCAACTGTTACGGGATTATCGGCGCAAACG
>JAITOJ010000037.1 GCA_031290005.1 Treponema sp.
GCGGCCACCACCACCATGCCCCCCTTGACCCCCACGTAATTCAGGCTCATCAGGGGGTCGGAGGCCACGTTCAGCCCCACCTGCTTCATGGTTACCAGGGCGCGGGCGCCCGCAATGGCCGCCCCCGCAGCCGTTTCCAGGGCGGCTTTCTCGTTCACCGACCACTCGGCATAGACCCCGGCGGGCTTTTCCCGGGCGATGGTCTCCAGTATCTCCGATGAAGGAGTCCCCGGATACCCGGAGGCAAAGCGCACCCCCGCGCGAATCGCGCCCAGCGCAATCGCCTCATTCCCCAACAATAGTTTCCGATTCATACACGCAATACTACCGGAACGGCAAAAATATGCCAAGAGGTTTTACGGTGACCAGCGGCGGCGTGGTGATTATTGGACACTTCCCCCCGTAAGAGGGGGACACTTCCCCCCGTAAGAGGGGGACACTTCCCCCCGTAAGAGGGGGACACTTCCCCCCGTAAGAGGGGGGCACTTCCCGGCGCAAGAGGGGGACACTTCCCCCCGTAAGAGGGGGGCACTTCCCGGCGCAAGAGGGGGACACTTCCCGGCGCAAGAGGGGTGCACTTCCCGGCGCAATTGGGGTGCAATTCACCGCGCAATTGGGGGGCGCTTCCCGGCGTAAGAAGGAATAGAAAACAAACTGCATTGGAGTCTGGATGTTATATTTCGGGAGGATGCAGCCCAAGTCACGAAAGGCCACGGGCCGGAAAATCTGAACACCTTGCGGAAGCTGGCGCTTTCGCTTCTGAGAGCCGCCCCAAGCCCTGGAAGCGGCAAGAAGAAAATCACCGGCCCAAAACGACAATTCATTGCCGCCATGAACCCGGACTATTTGTTTACCGTGCTCTTTCAAAAGTAAATGCAGGAGCCCTGGCGCAAGTCTTGTCGTGTTTGACAGGTGAAAGAAAAATGTGATATAGTTACTACCATGAATATGAAACAAACGAAGAAGTACCTGGGAGCCGCGCTGCTGGCCGGTTTCCTGCTGGCTGCCGTTGCCTGCACAAGCAGCTCGGCGGAAGATGGCCGCCGGGTGCGCATACCCGCTCCGGCCCTGAACGAGCCGGAGGCGTTGAGCGCCGGTTCCGCTGCCCTGGAGTTCATCCAGGACGCGAAGATAGGCTGGAACCTGGGCAATTCCTTTGACGCCTGGACCAACGGCGTGTCTTCCGAGACAGTCTGGGGCAACCCCCGGACCACCCAGGCCCTGCTTAACGCGGTGGCCGCCCAGGGGTTCGGGGCAGTCCGCATTCCCATCACCTGGATGGGGCACATCAGCGCCGGACCCGGTTATGCCGTGGAGACAGCGTGGCTTGCCCGGGTGGCGGAGGTGGTCAAGTACGCGCACAACGCCGGGCTCAAGGTGATAATCAATGTCCACCACGACGGCGCGGACAGTGCGCACTGGCTTTCCATCAACAAGGCGCTGGCGAACGCGGCGGGCAGGAAAGGAGTGGAACAAAAGTTTGAGGCCCTGTGGCTCCAGATTGCGGGGTACTTCAAAAACCACGGAGACTACCTGCTGTTTGAGGGGATGAACGAAATCCACGACGGCACCTGGGGCGACGGCGGCCCTGCCCACTGGGCCATGGTCAACGAGTGGAACCAGATATTTGTGAACGCCGTGCGCTCCACCGGGGGCAACAACGTTGCCCGTTTCCTGGTGATCCCCGGTTATGTGACCAGGCCCAATCTGACGGTGGCGCATCTGCAATTGCCCGAAGACAGCGCCCAGGACCGCCTTGTGGTGACCATACACTATTACGACCCCTATGAATTTGCCATAGCCGGGACTATCCACAAATGGGGAGAGGCTGTTCCGGCGGCCGAACGGAATCCCTGGGGGCAGGAAGACCAGGCGCGGTACACCTTTGAGTCGGTAAAAGAACGGTTTGTGGACGAAGGAATCCCGGTCATCATCGGCGAATACGGGGCAGTGCGCCAGCAAGGCTATGATCCGTACCGCAAGTATTACATGGAATACGTGACCAAGGCCGCCCGCGACGCGGGGATGGTTCCCTTTTACTGGGACAACGGCGCTGCCGATTCCGGGGGGGAGAATTTCGGCTTGTTCAACCGCGCCTCCGCTGTGGTTTTGCCCGCTCCCCATGACGCGGCGGCTATTATCGCCGTCATGATGAAAGCGGTGAACGAGACCTATTCTCTGTCAGACGTTGTGCTTGAGCCATAACATCGGTTTTTCCGAGCCTGCCCGCGTGTGGGAAGAAGCCCTGCCGCTGGGGAACGGCAGGCTCGGCGCCATGGTGTACGGCAGGCCGGGCCGGGAAATCATACAGTTAAACGAAGACTCCATTTGGTCCGGTTATTATCGGGACCGGAACAATCCCGCCGCGAAGGACGCCTTGCCCTCAATTCGTCGGCTCCTTGCGGAGGGGCGGATTCGGGAGGCTGAGGAACTATGCCTTGAAGCCCTGAGCGGCGTGCCCCCGGTCCAGCGGGTCTATCAGACTGCCGGGAGCCTGGCTATTGACTTTTCCCCGGAGGGGCGCTTTGGGCACGCCGCTTCCGGCGCCCGCGCCGAAGACCCTTTGGGCGCGCTCCCGGCCTATTACCGGAGCCTGGATATTTTGCGGGCTGCCGCGAAGACCACCTTTGAATGGCGGGGGGTGCGTTTTGAGCGGGAATATCTCAGCTCTGTCCCTCACGAGGTTATCGCCATCCGGTTCACTGCTTCCCGGCCCGGCATGATTTCCTTCCGCGCCCATCTGGACCGGGGGATTTTCTCTGACCGGCTCTGGAGTCTTGGCAATGACACCATCGCTCTTGGGGTGGACACTGGGATTCCCTTTTGCGTCATGGCCAGGGCGGTGTGTTCCGGCGGAGCGGCGCGTACCAGGGGCGGTTTTCTGGTGGTGGAACAGGCGGACGAGGCCCTGCTTTTGGTGGACATCCGCACCGCTTTCCGTGAAACAGACTGCGGGGCGGCCTGCCTTGCGAACCTGAACCGTGTTGCCGGTTTCCCCTATGAAACACTGCGAACCGCCCACGAAGCGGACTACCGCGGGTTTTATGACCGCCTGTGTCTTGATGTGGCCGGCGGCCAGGATATGGTCCGGTATTATAATTTCTGCCGGTATCTGCTTATTTCGTCCAGCCGCCCCGGTACGCTTCCGGCGAACCTTCAGGGAATCTGGAATCCCCACATGGACCCGCCCTGGGGCTGCGATTATACGATAAACATCAACACCCAGATGAACTACTGGCCCGCCTGCATGTGCGGCCTGGCGGAAACCGAAGAACCCTTGTTTGACCTGCTGGAACGGGCCTATTCCAACGGCACAAAGACCGCGGAGGTCATGTACGGCTGCCGGGGATTTGTCCTGCACCACAACACGGATATCTGGGGGGACAGCGCCCCCCGCGACTACTGGCTTCCCGGTACTTACTGGCCCCTGGGCGCGGCCTGGCTTGCGGCGCACCTGTGGGAGCATTACGAGTACACCAGGGATAGAGCTTTTCTGAAAAAATACTACTACCTGATTCACGATGCGGCGTTTTTCTTTGTTGATTTTCTTGTCCCCGGCAACGGGAAAAGCGGGCAAAACGATGCCGGGGAGCCGTATCTGGCGGCATCGCCTTCGGTTTCGCCGGAAAACACCCGCCGCCTGGGAGCCGGGCCTGACGCTGAAACCGGAAGCCTGTGCGCCGGGTGCGAGATGGACAGTCAAATTGTACGCGCTCTGTTTCACGCGGCGATTATGGGGTCGGAATTGCTGGGGGAAGAGGCCGGGGACAGAGCTTGCTTTTCCGCGATATTGACCCGCCTTGCTCCGCCGCGCATTCTGCCGGACGGAACAATCGCCGAGTGGAATCCCCTGCCCAATGGGGAGGAATGCGGGGAAACCGAGCCGGGCCACCGGCATATGTCCCATTTGTGGGCGTTGTATCCTGGGGACGAAATCTGGCCTGATTCCACGCCTGAGCTGGCGGAAGCTGCCCGCAAAACCCTGGAACGCCGGCTTGCAAACGGCGGCGGGCATACGGGCTGGAGCCGCGCCTGGATTATCAATTTCTATGCCCGCCTGGGAGATGGGGAGCGCGCCCTGGAACACCTGAAAGCGTTGCTTGAAAAATCGACTTTGCCCAATCTGTTCAATTCCCATCCGCCCTTTCAAATCGACGGCAACTTCGGCGCTTTGGCGGGCATCACCCAGATGTTCGCCCAAAGCCGTCTGCTGTGGGACGCCGGCCAGCCCCTGGTGGAACTTCGCATCCTTCCCGCCCTGCCGCAAAGCTGGCATACAGGCAGCGTGAAAGGTATCCGGGTCAAAGGCAATATCGAAGTTGACATTGCATGGCGGGATATGACGCTGACAGCTCTGTCCCTGTGGAGTCACGGCGGCGAGGTCAGCGTGGCGCTTTGCTATCGTGATTGGCGGCAGGACATAACCGTCAAAGCGGGAATGCGGTATTGCCCTACCCTTTACGACTAATGCCCGGCAAACCGCTGCTCCTGCCTTACCAAGTTGGTATGTATAAAAGTTCCCGGTTACTTACCGTATCCGTAACATAGTGCAGGAAATGGCGAAACGCAGGCATGAGGAATTAAAAGCCGCCGGGTACAATGTGCCGAATTGGTAGTTTCTCAATACCCCAACACTACAAAAATCCGCCCTTGACACCCTTTCCCTTGTTTTGCCATACTCACCGCATGTTTTTGTATAGTGCGAACAGACAGTATCTACCCCCCCCCCCCCCCGGACGGGTCGCAAACTTGCCCTCTTGGCGAGTTTTGGCCTGTGGCCAAAACATCGTGGCAGGGAAGCGCACCACTAACTAGCGTAAACACCACCTATATTCTCGTGAAAACACCGGTTCTTTCCGCAGGGGAAGGCCGGTTTTTTTATATCTTTTTCTCCAAGGAGGCCAATTATGGCATCTGCTTCGGCTACCGCGCTCATTAACGAGCTGGTAGAAAAACTGCATCGGGTACACGTCAAACTGTATCCAAACTATCTGAAAGACGTGGAAGGCGCTTTCGTGGCCCGCACGGAACATGAAAACATGCTCACTATCCACGATCTGGCCGCGTCCCTCAAAAACCGCGCCGGGTTCACCGGCAACGTGGCGGACCTCTTGGACTACCATGAACAGCTTATGGCAGAGCTGAAGTATCAGCTCTGCGACGGCTTCGCGGTCAATCTGGGGCCCGTGTCTATCCACCCCCGCGTGGGCGGCACCTGGGAACATCCCAACGAGGCGGCGGACCGGGAAAAGCACCCCATCACGTTCAGGACACGCGTCCGCGCTGAACTGAGCCGCATGGCTCAGGCAATCACCCTGGTCTGCGATGGTCAGGCGGAGGACACGGCCTACATCGACGAGGTGCAGGACGTCAAGACCGGCACGGAGAACGAAACCCTTTCCTCAGGCGGGGCTGTGGTCATCACGGGGCACAAAATCAAGGTGGCGGGCGACAAGCCTGGGGTGGGCATCACTATTACGGGGACCCGCGCTGGGGGCACGCCTTACACCAACGCGATTTTGCCCCCTTATGTGGAAAACACCACGTCCAAGGTGATCGCCATACTGCCCGCGGGCATTCCCGAAGGCACGTTCAAAATCCGCATTATCACCCAATACGCGGGCAGCGGCACCTTGCTCAAGGACGTGCGCATACTCGAAAGCGCGCCTCTGGTCGTGGGTAGCCCTACCCAAGGCGGGGATATTCCGGCGGGTGAAGGGGCTTGATTCCTTGGTATCAAGGGGCTTGTTTCCTGGGCATCAAGGGGCTTGTTCCCTGGGTATCAAGAGGCTTGTGCCCCTGGTATCAAGGGGCTTGTGCCCCTGGGTATTGGGGTCTAGTTCCCGGGGAATCAAGGGAGTTGATTCCCCGGTATCAAGAGGCTTGATACCGGTAGTTTTTGGAAAAACCCGCCGTGGGGCGGAGATTTTTGTTGAATCTGGCAACGGGCAGTCTTCCGTTAAAAAAAATTTTGTCGGGCGATGACGTTAAGCGCGAAGGAGAAAACAGTTATGAAAAAGAAGCTGTTTTTATTGGTCATGCTGGCCGCGGCGCTGGCATTCGGATTGGTTGTTGCGGGCTGCGAGGACGGGAATGACACCGCAAGCAGCGGCGGGAATGACGGCAGCAACGGGAAAGGCGTATTGGGTACGATCTCCGGGATCGTAGTCGATGAGGTTACGGGACAGCCGCTGGAAGGTGTGGCGGTGGTGGTCAATGGAGCAGCCGGGGTAACTACCGACGCAAACGGCGCCTATATCATCGAGAACCTTATTCCCAATAAGAAGGGCGGCGGCGACGGGTATAACCTGGGGTTCGTCAAGGAGGGGTATAAAGTCGATACTTCCAAGACGGTCGTGGTTGACCCGGAAGAATACAAAAATGCCGATCCCTTTGCGGAGTATGAAGCGCTGAAGGAACAGTTGATTGCCCTGAAGGACTGGGCAGACGGCGTAGATCTCTCCGCTTTAGTGAATTTGACGACTCTCACGTATTCAGACGGCGCATTTATCACCAGTGACGGAAAGACGATTACCTATAACAAGGATCTCGGGACGTTTGAAATTCAGGACAAACAACTGGATTATACGTACGCCTATGTACAGGGCCTTGGCATCACCCAGCTTAAACCCCTTTCCGGCGGTTTGAAGGGAACCATCAAGCTCGTAGTCGGGTATGATGATTCGGAAACAGTCTCGACTACGGTAAACATACCGGATGATATTGATATCTGGGTGAACGAATACACCACCGGGGGGACTGCCACCGGCGCTGCCTATGGCCCGGTAAAGACCAGGGACGGGGGGTTTGAAATCACCGACCTTCCCGCCAAAAGCGCGTTCACCCTGTCCGCCAATGGGTTTTACTATGAAGATGCCGGCGGGGCCAGGTACTACTATAACGGCGTTGGGAATACGGAGATCAAAACAGTCGCGTATTTAAAGACTAAAATCAACGGCGGCACTCCCGCCACCGGCGACTCTACGGAAGACACCGCGGGGGTTAGTTCCTCTCTGGTAACCACGGTCAACACGGTCTACCTCTTTGCCCAGCGCGACGTGGCGTTTGTTATTGCCGCCAATGTGGGCGAGGAAAACAAAGCGACGCCGATTAAGGTTACAGACCCGATTACGCTGACCTTTGGCAAGCCCGTCAACACCGCGACGTTCTCCGCGGATATAGGGGCTCTCAAACTCAGTCCTACGTGGTCAGAGGGTGACACCAGGGTGTCCCTTATTCCCGCCGCTGCCCCAGCGGGTAAAAACACCCGCCAATTGCCTTACGCGGCAGGCGTGGGAACAGACATCGGTAATCTTAAAATAAGCGGCAAGGCCAAAGACGGCTCAGTGATTTACTTTGCCAACGCGGGCATTCCCGTGTACACCGAAGTCGGACTCGCTTTTGTCAGCCTGGAAGTCGAAGCCGCCCCTCCCGCGCGTACCATCGCGGTTTCAAAAGGGCAGGCCCTGAAGCTCACGTTTACCAAGGGCGTAGCCGCCATCTCCACCACCGCCTTCTATGAATACGGCGGCGGCAACAATATCAGGAAGCTGGACTATAAGATTGACGGCGCGGCGGTGCATGTGTACATTGACAGTTTTTGGACTACCGGCAACGGCAAAATCAACGTCGTTGACCTCGTTTCCGCTTCTGACCCGGAAGACTCTTTTTCCGCTCAGGCCGGTAATGACATTGTTGCCGGAGAACCGGCGACTAACTCCTTCACCTTGACCGGGACTTCCCTGTATGCCCCGCCCGGAACGAATCCCTCCGCTGACAACCCCTATGGCGCGCCCGCTGACCCGAGCGCCGCCTACGCTTACTTGCCGAGAACCACCACGGTCTTCACGTTTACCTTCCTGGAAGCCTTCCCTTCCGGCGCGACAGTGGCAGCCAAGTTGGTAAAGTATCCTGGCGGGAGCGCTGATGTAATTCCCGTAACCGCTGTCGTAGCGGGAAAGACGGTAACCATTACCCGCTCGACAAACGCTTCTACCGCGCCCTATCCAGGGGTCGATAATTGGGATACTGCCGACTCCGCACAGTACGGCATTCAATTCGAGGTTCGCTTGGGAACCAAGGCGCTCTTTGATTCAGCGACAGCCGCAATTTCAACTGACGCTGCGGCAAAGGTGAGTAATTACATCGCCTTTACCACGAACAGACCTGTTCACGCCACCACGCCCCAAATAAGCGTCCATCCTCAAGATGCAAACTACGTACTAAACGACACCGCCGTATCCCTTTGGGTATCGGCGACGATCAGCGACAGCGGAACCCTCTCGTACCAGTGGTACAGAAACACCGCAAACAATAACTACGGGGGAAACCGTATTACAACAAACGGTACATCGGCAAGCTACACGCCGCCAACCACAACGCGCGGTACGGTTTACTACTACGTGGAGGTTACCAACACCATCACGAACAACGGGGATGGCGGACGCAAAACCGCCACGGCAACCAGCGATGCGGCGGCTATTGCCGTTGGTATGGTGAACGCTGCCACGCCCCAAATAATTGCTCAGCCTCAGGACGCAAACTACGCACTGAACAATGCCGCAGCATCCCTTAGTGTGACGGCAATGAGAAGCGATGGCGGAATCCTCTCATACCAGTGGTACAGCAACTACTGGAACAGCAACTCCGGGGGAAGCGTTATTACCGGTGAGACTGCCTCCAGCTACACGCCGTCAACCGCAACGGTAGGTACGGTGTACTACTACGTGATTGTTACCAACACCATCGTGGACAACGGCGACGGCGGGAACAAAACCGCCTCGGTAACCAGCGATGCGGCGGCTATTGTAACGACAAGTTCGGCTCCAGATCTTACGTCGATCGTTACAGCAGGCACTTTTAGTGACCTACAGTCCTTCTCCCCAACAGAGACTAAAGACTATGCTCTTGCTATCCCCGCGTCTTCATCAGTTACCATTGATGTCGCTGATGCGGACAACGCCGGTTATTATGGATTAACTGACTCTCTTGGCGATGTCAAATATGGTATCTCCTGGCAGGATGATGGATCGGTTGAGTGTGCAATGGCAGATACCACCAGTAGTAATAATTATGGTATTTATACGGTTAATAACAGTATCGGCAGCAGCCGTACCATTATTATTCATGTCGAAGCGTATAATGCCGGTGGTTTTGGTAACTTTAGAATTCGCTACACGTTCTAGCTTCTCCTGGTTATACCTGAATCAGACCGTATCTCTTAAACAGGGGTACGGCCTTTTTGTTAGCTAAATAGAGATACGCGGAGGCGCTTCCCAGCGACTATGTATCAGCGCCAGCCTACTACTGATGTCAATTCCGGGGGTATGCTGGAGTGGCGAAGAACAGCACACCCACGTCAAATTTTGTGAAAGAGAGCAGCGGCTATAGTTACGCGTCGGCGTATGCGAAATCGGGAACGACCGGGTTTCGGCTGCCCGCAAGTAATGAATGGGAGCTGGCGGCGCGGTG
>JAITOJ010000075.1 GCA_031290005.1 Treponema sp.
ATACGGGCATATTTGGGAGCGATCATGCGCTCGAACAAGAATATCGTAACGGAGGTATTACACATGGGAAAAACGGCGACATTGGATGAAATTTTTGAAGAAACCGGCTTTGCTGCAAGATGGGAGGCTCGCGGTGAGGCTCGTGGTGAGGCTCGTATCTTAAAAGAGATGCGTGTTCCTGTGCCACAAATTGTGGAACGAACCGGCCTTTCGGTGCAGGAGATTGGACGCTTATAATGGTAATGTCAACAAATAGGCAAGAGCAGAACACGCCGTAAGGGATTTGCGATACCCCGTAGTGTCAACTTATTGAAAGACAGAGTATTTAGGTCCTGCATACGGAGGGATTCTAAGGAGCATACGGGGCGGCACATTTACCAATAGTATGACTAATGGCAAACAGCATCCATTCATGCCCCTACGGTAAGTTTTGGCAGAAGCTCATGTTTCATAATTTTATAATTATTGCACAACACCATCAAATTGCTTTTAGCCGAGGCAGAGAACGTTCCGGTCCCGCCATCTAAAAGGCAGCCCACCTTTTGCCAGAACAAGGTGTCCCACTCATACACGGCTTGCCCATGCAGCGCTTCAAGGTTATACGTCACCCGGCGTAGTAAATCTATCTTTTTCCCCTGCATGTAATAAATAACGCCGACTTTCTCTTTGATATTGGGCAGTTCATACAGCCGGTGGTGTTTCATATCCTGCCCATGGCGTATGATATATGCCCTGCGGTGATGAGGATAGGTATAATACACCACCGCAGCCCCGCTCATGAATAAGTCGGTCCCGTAATGCGCTATGTCAGACTGCCCCATAAGACGGCCGCGGGCATACACCGTGTAATAATCCGTGTACGGGATATGTACCGTTAAAACCATAGGGGAATTTTATCATAAAAGTATATATATATCAATATGAATGTATTGACATCTTTTAATCCTGACCCCTATACTTTACCTGTGCGTCGCACATGTTTTAATCCCGTTCTTCAAGGAGCAGCGGCAATGTTTCCGCCCGCTTCGGAAGAACAAAGCAAGAGGTGCATTATGTCTAACGAAACCCCCAATGCCGCTTCACCGATGAAGCCGGTCAAACCGTCCGATGTCCAGCAAACATCGCCCAAGAAACAGATGGCCCAGGATGCCTCGTGGAACAAGTATTTGTTCGCGAAGACCATCGGGAACAAAACCCATCCGCTCATCCCCGACCAGTCCAACAGCCCTGATTTACGCTCCGACGTCAATCCCATCAAAGGGAAGGCGTACCAGGGCGAGCAAGCCCTGATACTCATGTCCATCCGGGCCGACAAGGGCTACAAGTCAAATCTTTGGATTACCAAAGAGCAGCTTGACTTCATCAATAACCGCCTGGAATCTGAGGGGCAGGAAACATTCAAACTGAAGGAAAATGACCAGAAAAGGAGCTGGATTAACACCGTTTTCTCCAAGCCGATACAGACCAGGGAAGGAGGAGTGATCTTTGATATGTCGCGGGCATCATTCGGCCTCCTGAACCTTGACCAGATTGACGGCACAGAACGAGGCTGTCGAATAAGTCGATTTTATGAATTTGTAAAATTACAATCTGTTATATTATTATGAATTAAAAAATTAATTTTGGCTAAATTTGACTTATTCGACAGTCTCAACGCTTTATTTCCTGCTTGAAAGAAAACGGCATGTTCAAAATACCCGAAAAGCAATTCGGCGAAGACCGACGCATAAAGCCCGACGCGTCACCGAAGGAATATATCGCCGCCTGCCTTGCCGCCCAAACCCTCGGCAACAAAATTATCACCCCATCCGGTTTCGGCGACACGTTCAAAAAGAACGTCATTACCGAGCTGTCGCGGCAGGCGGTCGGGAAAGACGGGCCGCTTTTTACGCAAACCGGGCAGCCCCTGCAAAACGTGTACGCCTTTGCCGCCCTTGCCTCATCTTCATATAAAATGGCCCGGACACAAATATCCCTGCTGGAAAACGCGAAAGACGCGGCACAAAAATCACCCGGAATAAACCTTCCCGGACCTGACTTCGGCATGTAACACAGGGACACAGGTATGAATGGCCGCGCCCCCTTTTTCCATTTTACCGACATGGCCGGTGAGGCGGCAAAGACCGCTCAATCAGTCCGGCAAACCTTTGTTTCCGCCCTGGATACAGGGGCACTGCCGTTCATTCCTCAAAATGACCTTTGCGACACAAGCCAAATCACCAACCCCGTCACCCATCTGGCATATCACCAGATTTTTGACCTATTCCTGAAAGAATACTCGTGCCGCAGGGGTTTCAAAACTCCCGAATACCTTACCTCCGCTCAAGCCCAAACCGCGTTCTATGCCGGCAACAAAGCCGATGGCCGGGCGCTCATTGAGGGAAGCCGGGGGGTTACCGTAATAACCAAAACGTACCGGGAATACGGGGCCGAAACGGTCAGGCTGTACAACATGGAACAAATCACTGACCGGGAAACAATCTACCGTTACGGCAGCGCCTATTCAAAGCCAATCCCGGTAACTTCTTTCACCCGCGCGAGCTTTCCACAGAAACGCGG
The DNA here is from genome assembly GCA_031290005.1 of Treponema sp. GTDB lineage: Bacteria > Spirochaetota > Spirochaetia > Treponematales > Treponemataceae > JAISTZ01. The sequence goes on from JAITOJ010000075.1 coordinate 2,560, forward strand.
GGCGTTCCAGCCTATTGCCTGTTCATCAACCGTACCCGCGGAATACATCGGGCAATATTATATCGCCAATACCCTGAACGCTGATTTTATCGTGAATGGCGATCAAGCAGCCTGTTTTACCCGGAAGGTAAAAAATTACGTATACCACAAGGACGCTGACGGGGACGTCAATCCCTTCGCCATCTATCACCTGCTCTGTGACGCTGAAGCCTACTGCCGCTCCCGCGTTACAGATTTTGCCATAAGGAGAACCGCATGACCATATCTAATAATCCTTCTACTTATTCCGCAATAGAAACAATTAACCAAATCAATACGCAAAACAAAGGACATGCGATGAAAAAAACCGCATGAAATACAGGCAGCCGGCATTAGACCTCACTCCGCAATTAGATTTTGATTTCTCCGCACCGGAATCTCATCGGAAACCGGAACAAAGCCAGCCCATATCAAACACGGTGAGTTTTCCAGATACGGCTGAAAAGCCGTTTGGTTCATGGACAGGGTATAACGAACGGCTCAGCCCGCTCAGGCGGGAAGAAATCAATAACGCGGTTATAGAGAAATTAGCGGAAATAGGGGGGCGGAGGGTCACGGCGGAAGAACGGGAAGATCTCAAACAATATTCCGGGTTTGGCGGGATTGCCGCCCATAATGAACGCGGCGTCCTCTACGACTACTACACTTCGCCGCCCATAGCCCGGATGACCTGGGAACTGCTGAACAAAATCGAGGCTATCAAACCGGGAGACGCCGTCCTGGAACCTTCGTGCGGCACCGGCGTATTTTTTGAAACCGCACAGGCGGCACAGGCGATTCACCCCGGAGTTTCTGTCACGCAGGAAAGTTTTGAGCAGTTCAACCTTCACAATACCGAACGGTTTGACTACATCATCGGCAACGCCCCCTTCGGCGACCGTACCGCCGATTTAGCCAGGCTTGACCTGCCCGATGAACGAAACCTTGACCGCTACTTTATCCAGCGTTCCATCGACACCCTTAAACCGGGCGGCGCGATGGCGCTTATCGTTCACGCCGGGGTGCTCACCAATACGTCAAACACTGCCTGGCGGCTTGAGATCAGCAAAAAAGCCCAATTCATGGGGGCAGTCCAGCTTAACAATCATTCCTTCTCCCACGCCGCAACCCAGATTCAGCCGGTTATCCTGTTTTTTAAAAAACATCCCCATGAAAACTTCACCCATATCCCCAATCAAGATTTCGCCTCCTCGCCGCTGTACAACGCCGAATGGGTAAACGGCGGCTATCTGGACACCCGGGGGCAGCACATTATGGGGGAACTGCGAAAAGGCGAAGGGCAGTGGGGAAGCGATTTAATTACCGGGGATATAACCAGGGAAACGATTGCCCGGACACTTGAAAACTGGAAGCATGAAACCCCGTATACGGCGGAACAATATAAAACCGCTGAAAAAGAAGCCGGACGGTTCATCACCGCACCGGAGGATAAAATCGGCGGCCGGATGTCGCTGACGGAAGAAGAAAGCGGGCAGGTAAGAGAAAAATATCTGAAAACCGGACAGCTAAAGATTGTGCAGAGCAATGGGCAGTTTGCCATCTATGTGCTGGGCGATTATTATTCCTGGGAATTACGCTCAAAAGACGGCAATCTGGCGAAGAAACTGCAATCCGTGCTCGATATATCAAGTGACGTAAAAGAATTGCGGAAAACCATGCGGGCCTCCTGGCACGGCGCCCCCGCAATCGGAATCTTGCAGGATGCCGTTAAAGCAAAAATTGAATTATTTGAGAAAACCTTTGGCGGCCCCGCACCGCAGGATAAAGACATAAAACGCTTTTTGCGCCATAACCCGGCAGTCACTATCTATGACGGTTTTGCCCGGAGCGGATCGGCTATCCTTAATACCGGCAATCTGTATTCCGCTTCCGGGGAATACATAAACGGCCACAATGAAGCGGTCCAGGCAATCCGGTACTTAAATGAAAACCTCATCTTGACCACGAAAGAAAATATCGAAAAATACTTCCCCGGTAACGGAGGAGAACTCCTGCATGAATTTGAAAGAAATCCCGATGTCTTTTACGGGCCAGATCGGAGCTGGGAACTCAGGGAAGACTTTATCTCCGGCAATGTGTATCAAAAAATAGATTCCCTTGCCGCCCTGAAAGAAAGCCGAACAGATGAAGCGCACAAGATACAATACGGGATTGACGAGCTCAAAAAAGCCGTCCATTGGATCCCCATAGAACAGGCCGATTTTTCAGGCCAGTCCGCCTGGATCCCCGCAAATATCATCGGCGACTGGATAACGTCAGAAGACGGGCTGCATAAGGCGTTTTTAATCCCCCGTGAAGCGCAATTGGCAAAAAACAATACCGGGAAATGGGGGGTGCGGTATATTACCGGTTGCAGAAAATTTAATCGGGAAACAAGAGAATCCGACCTGATGCCTGCCGGTGAATGGTACAAAGTAAATGCCCCGGTGATTTATTACCTCAACGGAGAAAAACAGCGGAACCGGACTGATACCGAAGCAGAAAACGCGCATTTTACTGAAAGCTTCAAGAGTTACATCGCAAACCATCCCGATTACCGTGAACAACTGGAAACCGCCTTTAACCGGCTTTTTAACTCCGAAATAAAAGCGCCCACCAAAACCTATCCTGTCTATATTGAGGGGTGGAATGATGATATAAACCGCCGGGGGAAGATACTCAAAGGCCACCAATGGCAGTCTTTCCATCATCTCTACCGGGAAGGCAAAGGCATTTCCGCCCTGGGCACGGGATTTGGAAAAACCCTCACCGGTATCGCCCTGGCAGCCATTCTACAGCAGGAAGGCAGGGCCGCCCGCCTCTTTTTCCAGGTACCGAACAATAAGGTCAAAGACTGGGCTGCCGAATTTCACGACGTGCTGCCCAATAAAATTATCCGGTATATCGACCCCGAAAGAAAAGGGTACGGCAGCCGCGAAAACCGGTACAAATGGTATCAGGAAATAGCAAATTCCAAGTTTGATATTCTTATTATGGGCGAAAGCTCCGCAAGCGAAATTTCCCTGAACACGGAAAACGACCGCCTCATTTCAGATGAAGTTATCAGCAAATATGTCGCTGAAAAAGCCGGGGAAGAGTCTTCCCGGTACGGGGAAGAAGTACGCCTTGCAGCCGAATATAAACTGCAAAACGGCAAAAGCAACAAAACCATCACTTTTGAAGACTTCGGCTGCAGCGCTTTGTTTGTGGATGAAGCCCATAATTACAAAAATCTGTTTACCTCCTCCACCGCCCGTGAAATCGGGCTTAACGACGGCAGGAGAAGCGACCGCGCACTGTCGCTGTTCAAAAAATGCGAGTATATCCGGCGGAACAATAATGATAAAAACATATTCCTTTTTACCGCCACGCCCCTCACCAATTCTCCGCTGGAATATTATAATATGCTTCTCTATATCGCCCCGGAAGAATTAGACAAGTTCGGCACTTTCACCATCGACAGCTTCATTAAAAACTTCGCCGACGTCCGCGAGGATTATAAATACGACTGGAAAACCCAAAGCGTCAGAACCGGCAAAGTGCTCAAAGGGTTCAGCAATCTGGAAACTTTGCAAAACCTGTTTTTTAAATATGTTGATTTACAGAACGACCCCAAATCAATCAATATCGAAAAACCGGAGCCGGAAAACGTTCCCCACGCCATGCCGGTCAACGGCGCCCAGCTTGCAGCTATCCAGGATATTTCAGGCGAACTCGAGGACTATATGGAACAGCCAAAGGACTTCCCCGGCCAGAATTTCCTTACTTTTTACAGCCGGCTCCGCACCGCTTCCCTCGACCTCGAATTATACGACCCGGCTCTTTATAAAGATTGGGCAAACCCCAAACTGGCTGAACTTGCCGAAACTACGTTTGACATTTTCGCTTCCACAAAAGCCGCCCAGATTATCTTCTGCGACCGGATCCTCTCCGGCGATAAATCATTCAATCTACACGATAAAATTAAAAAGGAGCTTGTTAAAGCAGGGTTCGCCACGGATACAATCGCCGTCATAAACGGGTTTACTAAATCAGGAAGCCTGAAGTCAGACCAGCAGATTGACCGCGACACCTCCGCAATCGTTGAGGAGTTTAACAGGGGAAAGTATAAAATCCTTATCGGTTCCACCCAATGTATGGGCGAGGGCCTCAACCTCCAGAAAAATACCGCGGCGGTTCATCATTTTGACATCCCATACCGCCCATCGGATTTTATCCAGCGGAACGGCAGGGCCGACCGCCAGGATAATAAACAGGGCAAAGTGTCCCTCCATACCTATCTTTCCGCCGGAACCTGCGACAACTACTCCGTGGGCCTCGTGCAGGGAAAAGCCAACTGGATTGACCAAATCCTCAAGACCAAAACCAACGTATTTACCAACGTCAATAACGGCGACAATATCGACATTGAAAAACTTCAAATCGCCCTGACCGCCGAATTCGGCGACAAAGGCAAAGCACAGGAATTGGAAGCCGAGTATAACCGGAAAAAAGAGGAAAAAATACGGGAGGCGCAGTTAAAAGCCCTGAAAGACGATACCGCATCCATTATTTTTATGCGGAACGCCAAACTTGATTTTACGGGCAATACCAATACCGTTTCCTATAAAGCCCGCGAAGAACGCATCAAGGCGCTGGAACGCAAAATAATCGCCAACCCCCTCAATTCCGACAGCGCATATACCAAACAGGAAATTATCGGCGCCGCCGAAAAAATGCTCTATTTTAAAGACTCGGACACCATAGTAAGGACAGGCGACTTGTTCATATTCAATAATAAACAGCATGAAGTGCTGGACTTCAATACCAAGAAAAAGGAAATAATTATTACCTCTTTAAGAAACGATCTGACGGAACACGAAAGCAAAACAAAGGTTGTGTACACCCTTTCAAAACACGGCACAGATTTTATCCATAACCCTGACGCCAAAACCAAAGAACATTTTATGCTCTTGCATACAAAAGAGTTTTACCGTATCGGAGAC
>JAITOJ010000096.1 GCA_031290005.1 Treponema sp.
CCCCCCCCCCCCCCCCCCCCCCCCCCCCCCCCCCCCCCCCCCCCCCCCCCCCCCCCCCTAAATTTGTATACGAAAACCGCTGAGGAAACCATCGCCCTGGGTAAGAAAATCGGAGAGCGGCTGCGGGCCGGGGATATTCTGGCTCTTGAAGGAACTCTGGCCGCCGGAAAGACCACTCTGACCAAAGGAATTGCCAAAGCCCTGGGTGTGGCGGAAGGCGTTACCAGCCCCTCTTTTACGATTATTTCCGAATACGCGGGGCGGCTGCCCCTGTATCACATGGACGTGTACCGTCTGGATTCCTGTGAGGACTTTATCAATACCGGCGCGGAAGAATTGCTGTACGGCAAAGGAATCTGCGTTATTGAATGGGCGGAAAAAGTGCGGGAAGTCCTGCCTGATACCGCTATCGTCATCAGGATAGACGCAACCGCAGACGGCGGGCGGCACATCGCGCTGGCCAACTGGAACTACGGAGATTTACTATGAAGGCTCTTGCCATAGACAGCGCCGCCAAAACCCTGACGGTTGCGGCAAAAAATGAAGACTTGCGGGCCTCGGTTTCCCTGGAGGCCGGCAGCCGCCAGTCGGAAAAGCTGCCCGGGGCGATTATTTATGTCCTTGAGCAGGCGGAGCTTGCGCCGGAATCGTTGGCCTATGCGGCGCTCCATAAGGGGCCGGGAGCTTTCACTGCCCTGCGGATTGCCTTCGCCGCCCTCAAGGCAGTGCGGTTGGCTCACCAATGCCCGCTCTACGCCGTGCCCACTCTGGAAGCCTTCGCGTTCCCGTTCGCGTTCTGGCCCGGAGCGGTGGTTCCCGCCCTGGACGCAAAGCGGCTCCGGTTTTACGCCGCGGTCTACCGCCGGGGCGCGGAGTGTTCCCCCGCGGGGGATTGGCCGCCGGAAGAAATCCGCGTGCTCCTTGACCCGGAAGAACGGGTGCTCACGGTGGGGCCGGACGCGGCGCTTTTGCGCGATACCCTGCGGGGCTTGCAACCGGGCATGGACGTCAGTGCGTATACCACCCTGAACGCCGTGGAAGGGTTGTTCGCCCTGGCGGAGCGGAAAATCAGCGCCGGGGAAAAGCCTCTGGGGGACTGGGAAGGCCCGGAGTATATCCGGCTGCCTTAAAGCGCCGTATACCGCGCCCGGCTGCCGGGAGTTTCAAATACGTCCACCGCAAAAAGCGCCGCGCTGCAATCTGTGTCTGTCAGACTTTCCCTTATACGTTCAAAAATATATCGGGCAATCCGTTCGGCGCTGGGGTTCTGGGCAAATTCCGCCCGGTCGTTCAAATTGCAGTGGTCCAGAGCGGCGCAGGCTTTTCGGAGCGCCTGTTTCGCCTCGCTGAAGTCCATGAGCATACCCCCGCTGTCCAGCTCTGACCCCCGGAAATGGGCATATGCCTTGTAGTTGTGGCCGTGGAGGTTTTCGCACTTGCCGTGGTAGTCCGCCAGAAAATGGGCCGCCGCAAAATCTGCTTCTACGCGAATTTCATACATACCGCTGAGTATAACCGGACATGAGCGGCTTTTCAAGGGACGCTCACTCTGTTTTCAGGCAAGAACAAGAACGCGCGGCCCGATTATTAAAATACGTCCGTATTCTTTTATAAATACGCCCGTATTTTTCTATATCAGGCCCCCCTTCGCCTGTACCGTCTTTACAATCCCGTGATTTTACAGCATAATGTTCATATGAAAGAGACTGAGGGGGAGCAAAGTATGGAAATCACTGTTGAAAAAATAATCGAAGACAAAAAACCAATTCTCGCGGAAATGCTCAAGGCGATGAAGCATCTCGAGGATGGCGGCGAATATCGCTATCTTGCCAGTTATTGGACAAAGGCCGACTATATTCCGTATTTTATACTTGCGGACGGCGAAATAGCGGGTTTTGTGTTACTTAATAAATACTTCTGGATACTGCCGCGCGAAAAAAACAATTACGGTGTGGCGGAAATATATGTGAAGCCGGATTTTCGCCGCAAGGGAATCGCGAAGCGCGCGATGTTTCGCGTTTTTGAATTACACCCCGGTAATTGGGAAATACGGCCCCTTGACGGTTCAGTTGACGCGCAGACTTTTTGGGAGCACACCCTCGAAATGTATACGAGCGGAAACTATAGAACAACCTGTTTCGGAAAATACAAACGCCCCATTTACACGCTTCAGGCGCCGGTTGTTGACAAAACAGGGCGCGAAATTATTTATAGGGAGGCGTATCTTAGTCCCGGCATTCAAAACACTGGATGCGCTACGGCCCCTTGATTTTTTTTTCCCCTTGCGCTAGTATACGGCCATTCCTTCTGTGCCGGCATGGTGGAATGGTAGACACGGTAGACTCAAAATCTACTGCTCGCGAGAGTGTAAGAGTTCAAGTCTCTTTGCCGGTAATGCGGTCACAACGGGCGGCTGACGCCGCCGGGGGTAAAAAAAAGCCGGCTTAAAAAAGCCGGCTACTTTCAAGTCCAAGCGCGCAATGGGTGGGAGGGAATTTGTGCGCCTGACAATATTAGTATCGGACAGCCCGCTGGAAATCTTGAGGTTTTTTTATCGAATCTCCTGAATTTCCGCGTCAAAAAAAACGGAAATCCGGTAAGACTTGCTGTTCTCGGTATGTATGGTTTTTCGTATCTCGTAGCCGCCCACCAGTATTCTCAGAGTATGTTCCCCTTGGGCAAGCAGAAACGGTTCGTCTCCGGGAGTAATCTGAACATCGTCCAAAAAAAGAATGCTTGTCTCCGGGGCGTCGATCACCACTGTGGGGGTAATATCCATCAGTTCCACTTCCACCCTGCTGGCCTTCCCCTGAGCTACCGAAAAAGACTTGACCACATTCCGGTAAAAATCAGACACAATCGCCAAATGATGGGTTCCCGTGTCCAGGGTGAGGATTCCGAAGCCGTGGGAAACCGGTTGGGAATCAATAAAAACCGTATAGGGGTGTTCAACAGGCTTGATTTCCCGGCCTTTTCGGTAAGTGAGCAGCAGTTCTAGAAAACCTTTGCTTTCAAAGACCGGTTTGACGGTCACGGAAACGCGCTCCATGGAAAAGTCCGGGGGCGCGTTTTTGTCCTCTTGCCTGAGCAGGAAAAAAATACTTTCAGTTTCTTTGCCGATTGCCGCCGGTACTACCGTAATATACGGAGTGGTTTGCAAAGTTCCGGCAGCGCCATAGGGGATGCCTATGGTAAGCCCCACCCGGTTTGGCACAGGGGCGGAATATATCTGGAACCCCTGATATTCGGTAACAAATCCGCTCAGGGCCGGAGTAATTTCCCGGTAAAACGCGTAGGTCAAGGTATCCTGCAATCCCGCAAGTCCCGCGGGGATTTTCAGTTCCAGTTCGATAGCTTTCAAAAAAGTCCGGTCAGCGGGAAGAAGGATTTGTACGCCTTCGTCAATCTCCACCAGGAATGAAACCGGTCCCCTTCCATTCAGGTCCCCGGTGTAGATTTTACGGACGTGGAAGGATTCAGCCCGGAGCGTCGCGGGCAAAACGAACAGACAGAGAAAAAACAGCGGCGACAGCAATGGTCTTACGAACTGTTTCATCAGTTTCCTCACATAAGGAGCCTTCTCAATGCACTCCCTTAACTAATTCCCCGGGGTCCCGGGGGGTGTTATCCACCTGGATTTCAAAGTGCAAATGGGGCCCGGTGGTCGCGCCGGTAACGCCGACCTTGCCGATAACCTCCCCCCGCTTTACTCCGTCTCCGGGTTTAACCGCCATCTCCGATAAATGGGCGTACAGGCTTTTCATGTTCCCCGCGTGGGACACAATGATATGGTTGCCGTACACACCGGTATAACCGGTAAACGCGACGACTCCGGCTTTGCAGGCGGATACCGGCGTTCCCACCGGCGCGGCAAGGTCAATTCCCCGGTGGAATTGCCATGCCCCGGTAAACGGACTTTGCCGCATACCGAAAGAAGAGGTAAGCACAGAATCAGGCAGGGGCATAACCAGGGAAGAATCAAGAAAAAAAGCCCTCTCCTCCGAATCAAAACGTCCGGAACTACTATAGCGGAAAATTTGGTTGTTGACAATACAGGCGGGGTAGGCGAGATATTCGGGATGGCTGTTTTGAAGCAGGATTTCCAAAGGCCCCTCCGCTTTTTCAGGTATGAAAAGCCCCCGGGCTGCCGGCAGGATGAGCTTTTTTCCTTCCAGGAATGTGTCGGTGGAATGAATGCGGTTGATAGTGGCAAAAGTATCCTGGGGAATGCTGCACCGGGCCGCAAGGTTGAGCACCGTATCGTCCTTATCGGCGGTATAGGTATACAGCACCGGTACAAAATCTTTTTTTTTGCGGGCAATCGCCTGGAACGCGGTCTCCACGTCCCGCATATACCGCATGAACACCGGGTCTTTAGCGGACAGAGCGGTTATAGCCGCGTGTTGGTCCGTTTCCTGAGCGCGGCACAGAAAGGCCAGAAAGATCAGCGCCACAAGGGAAGCGGCGCGTTTATGCCGGATTATTTTTTTTGGTTCCGTAAGCAAGCATCCCGTACAGGAAAAGCGCCAGAAGCGCCGCGGCAAACGCGGCGGGTTTTACGTCCAGAATCCCGGCGTACACAACCCCAGCGATACCGAGGATCACCACCAGGAATTTCCCCAGTCCCGCGAAAAAGACAAACAGGGCCCGTCGTTTTTCCGGCCTGGTTTGCCCCCCCCGCACAATAAGAATCAGATGCCGGACCGCAAGCCCTGCCGCCAGGACAACACAGAGAATCAGCAGCGCAAGGGTATACGCCTGGGGGTACGTGACCGCCAAATACCACAGGGGGTACACCAGAGCGGCCCCAATGAGCAGGCAAAATAAAATCAATGCCAGGATTTTTGAGGCGCTGACAAATAGTTTTTGATAACCGGCCAGAATTTGTTTAAGCATCGGATTACACACGGCGGACGTATCCGGCGCAGACACACCGGATACGTCCGCCCCCATTACGCTTCGACGATTGCTTCGGCGGGACAGACCGCCGCGCAGACGCCGCAGCCCTGGCACGTATCCGGGTTAATCACCCGGATGTTGTTCCCTTCGGAAATCGCTCCCACCGGACATTCGGTTTCACATGACCCGCAGTTTATGCAGGCATCAGTAATTTTGTACGCCATACGTTACTCCTTAACTTAAGAATTTTTCTGTAGTGTACCACAGGGCGGGCCAAATGGCAAGACATTTGCCCGTTCCCGCCTCTATTCGCCCCCCGCCTGCACCAGGGTCACGCAGGCGGTGGCCACAATGTCGTCAACCGAGCAGCCCCGGGACAGGTCGCTGATGGGTTTGGCAAAACCTTGCAGGAACGGCCCGTAGGCGTCCGCCCCGGCCAGGCGCTGCACCAGCTTGTAGCCGATGTTGCCCGCCCCCAAATCCGGGAATACCAGGGTGTTCACCTTGCCGGAAACCGGGCTGCCGGGAGCCTTTTTCTCCGTCACCGCCGGGATAAGCGCGGCGTCGGCCTGAAGTTCGCCGTCCAGTAATAGGCCCGGGGCTTTTTCTTTGGCCAGCCTGACCGCTTCCTGCACCCGGAGCACGTTTTCATGAGCGCCGCCGGAGCCTTTGGTGGAGAAGGAGAGCAGGGCGACCACCGGTTCCGCGCCGATCATGTGCCGGCAGGAGGCGGCGGAAGACACGGCAATGTCCGCAAGCTGTTCCGCGGTGGGCAGGGGGATAACCGCGCAGTCCGCGAAAATCATCAGGCCATCGGCGCCCCATTTCTGGTCGTGCATATCCATCACAAAGCAGGACGAGGCGGTTTTCATGCCCGGCGCGGTGCCGATAATCGTGAGGCCCGCCCGCAGCACGTCGGCGGTGGCGGAGAGCGCGCCGGACACCAGGGAGTCGGCCTTGCCTTTCCGCACCATCATGGCGCCGAAGCGCAGAAAGTGCTTGATGTCCGCCGCCGCCTGTTCCTCGGTCATGCCTTTTTTCTTCCTGAGTTCGTAGTATTCCGCGCCGAATTCGGGGAGCCAGGGGGAAGTTTCCGGGTCGATGAGCGTAATTCCGTCCAGGGACACCCTCTTGTCCGCGGCGGTCTTTTCAATGTCCGCCTTCCTGCCGAGCAGAATCACGTCTTTCACCAGTTTCCCGGCAACCAGTTTGGCCGCCGCCTGAATTGTCCGTTCTTCCCAGCCTTCGGGAAGCACCAGGGTTTTTTGCAGCTTCCCGGCCTTTCCTTTCATGGATTCAGCAAAATTCATGGAGAATCTCCTTATAAGTGCAGTGATGCGGAGAATATAGCCTGTTTTGAAAGATTGCGCAAGCTGCCGCCAAATCGCTGTCAACGCGCAATTTGACTTGACGGGGCGCGCCGTCTTTCGGTATGCTCAAGTTACAAAAACTCTTGCGAGGCAAATCTATGGATAACTGGAAAAATCTTGACACCCGCCAAGCCTATAAGAAACTGCTGACCCTCAAGGGCGCGGCGGTATCAAAGGACACCCTCACTGCTGGCCGGGTGCGCGAGTGCGGCGTCCCCATGGCGGCGGGACTCACCTACAATTACGCCGCCAAACAGGCGGACGCCAGAGTGCTGGCTGTTTTGCAGTGTCTGGCGGACGAGGCGGGGCTTATCAGCAAATTCGAGGCCCTGTATAACGGCGAAGTCATCAACACCGGGGAGAACCGCCGGGTGCTCCATCACCTGACCCGGGGTCAGTTGGGAAACCCCGTGCTGGACAAGGGCAGGGACGAAGGGGCCTTTTATCAGGCCCAGCACAAGGCGGTTGCGGAGTTTGCCGCCAGGGTACATTCCGGCAGCATCCTGAACGAAAAAGGCGAGACCTTCACCACGGTGGCGCAAATCGGCATCGGCGGTTCCGACCTGGGGCCGCGGGCCATGTACCTGGCCCTGGAACAGTGGGCAAAGGCCAAGGGCACGCTGAAACTCCGGGCGCGCTTCATCTCCAACGTTGACCCCGACGACGGCGCGGGGGCGCTGGGCGGCATTGACCTGGCCCGTTCCCTTTTTATACTGGTGTCCAAAAGCGGCACGACGCAGGAAACCCTGGCTAACGAGCTGTTTGTCAAAGCGGCCCTGCAAAACGCGGGTCTCGACCCGGCAAAACACTTGATCGCCGTGACCAGCGAAACCAGCCCCCTGGCGAATAATCCCGCCTATCTGGCTTCCTTTTATATAGACGATTACATCGGCGGGCGGTTCTCTTCCACCTCGGCGGTGGGCGGCGCAGCGCTGAGCCTGGCCTTTGGGCCCCAGGTCTTTGCGGAATTCCTTGCGGGCGCTCACGAGGCGGATAAGACCGCCCGGGAGCCGGACAGTACCAAAAACGCCGCCCTGCTGGACGCCCTTATCGGCGTGTACGAGCGGAACGTCCAGGGGTATCCGGCAGCGGCGATTCTGCCCTACAGCCAGGCCCTGTCCCGGTTCCCGGCTCATTTGCAGCAGGCGGACATGGAGTCCAACGGCAAGCAGGTGAACCGCTCTGGCGAGCCGGTCGGTTATGCCACGGGGCCGGTGATTTTCGGCGAGCCGGGCACTAACGGCCAGCATTCCTTCTATCAGCTTTTGCATCAGGGGACGGACACGGTGCCCCTGCAATTTATCGGCTTTGCGGAAAACCAGAGCGGCGCGGATATAACCGTGGACGGTTCCACCAGCCAGCAGAAGCTGGCGGCCAACCTGGCAGCCCAAATCGCCGCCTTTGCCTGCGGCAAGGCGGACCCCGGCAGGAACAAGAACTTTCCCGGCGGCCGTCCCTCCAGCCTGATTTACGGCAAACAACTGACCCCCCGGACCCTGGGGGCGCTTCTGGCCCACTTTGAAAACAAAATCATGTTCCAGGGCTTTTTGTGGAACCTGAACAGTTTTGACCAGGAAGGGGTGCAGCTTGGCAAGGCGCTGACCAAACAGGTGCTTGCGGGCCATATTGAGGGAGCGCTCAAGGAATACGCCGCACTCCTGGGGCTGTAGGTGTTTTCCCGGTCAGAGTACGATTCTCCCGCAAAACTGAAAGCCCTGCTGGACGGGCGGGGCCTTTCCATGCAAAAACGGTTCGGGCAAAATTTCCTCGTGAATCCCGCCGCCCGTGAGCGGATTGCGGAGGCCTTGAAGATTTCTCCGGGCATGGGGGTCTGGGAAATTGGCGCGGGTCTGGGGGCATTGACCATCGCCCTGCTCGACCGGGGCGCTTCGGTGACTGCCTTTGAAATCGACCGGGGCTTTGTGTCCCTGCTGGAAGCCGTCTTTGAGATGGAACAAAAGACAGGCCGGTTTGCCCTGGTTGCCGGGGACGCCCTGAAAACCTGGCGTCCCGCCCTGGCCTCTCGGGGGATGCCGGAGCGGTTCTGCGGCAATCTTCCCTATAATATCGCCGCCGTCCTGATTGGGAACACCATTGAAGCGGGGGCGCGCTTTGAACGCTGCGTGTTCACGGTGCAGAAAGAAGTGGCGGCGCGGATGTCCGCCAGGCCGGGGGAGGGGGACTATTCATCTTTTTCCGTGCTCTGCCAGTGGGCTTACCGGGTCACTCCGTTGTTCGACCTTGCGCCGGGCAATTTCTGGCCCTGTCCCGGGGTCGCCTCAACGGTGGTGGCCCTGGAAGCCGTCCCGGATTTTCCCGGACGCGTTGATCCGGCCCGTTTTGCGCGCCTCATCCGGGCGGCCTTCGCGTCCCGGCGGAAGACCTTGAAGAACAACCTGGCAGTCTTGCCAGGTCTGCCAGGCGGGGCAGGGCAGGCGGAAGCGGCTTTGGCCAATGCGGGCATTGACCCCGGCAGACGGGCGGAAACAGTGGACGCGGAGGGATTCTTGCGGCTCTACATCTCAACAGGAGATGGGGCGGCGTCAGGGAAAACCGGGAACTGGTGATTGAATCACCGGAGTCCCGGCGCCGGTGATGGCGCGATACCTTTCCGAGCATGCCCGCAGACCTTCCGAGCATGTCCGCAGTCTTTCCGAGCATGTCCGGTGCATTGGCGGTACGCATACCCTGCATTACGGGGGTTGTTCAGGGTCTATCCGGTTCTCTCAAAATATGCTATACCTGTTGCCATGAACCGGCACGATTTACACCAGAGCCTGGCGGAAGGAATCCGCTTTGCCTTTGCCCGCTCCGGCGGCCCCGGCGGGCAGAATGTCAACAAGGTAAATACCAAGGTTCACGCGGTTATCCCGGTTGAGGCCGTCCGGGGGCTGACCGGACAGGAACTGGCCCAGGTCAGGCGGCGGCTTTCGGGGAATATCAACAAGGAGGGCGAACTGTTCCTGGACGTACGGGACGAACGTTCCCAGGAACGGAACCGGGAGATTGCGGCAAGCCGCCTGGAAGCGAAGATTGCCGCCGCCGCCCGGATTCTTCCCAAACGCAAAAAGACCCGCCCCACCGCCGCGTCAAAGGAAAAGCGG
>JAITOJ010000141.1 GCA_031290005.1 Treponema sp.
TGAAAGCCGCCCTGACGGACGAGGCAAGCCGGACCGGCTGCGTGCGGGTCATCCTGAACTTTCCGCAAAACCCCACGGGATATTCCCCCACGGTGCGGGAAGCCGAAGAAATCCGCGGCATCATACAGGGCATCGCGGAAAAGGGCGCAAAAATACTGGTAATCTGCGACGACGCCTACTTCGGCCTGCGCTTTGAGGACGACATAGAACCCCAGTCCCTGTTCGCCTATTTCGCGGATATGCACGAGAATGTCTTTGCCGTAAAAATCGACGGCCCCACCAAAGAAGACTTTGCCTGGGGGCTGCGTTGCGGGTTTGTCACCTATGGGGGCAAAAACCTGACCGCCGCCCACCACGACGCGCTCATCAAAAAGACCATGGCCGTGGTGCGCTCCACGGTTTCCTGTTCATCCACCGTGGGCCAAAGCCTGCTGAAAAACCTGTATGCCGCCCCGGGAACCGGAGTGCAATCAGAAAAAGAGGCGTTCAGGAATATCATCCAGGCCCGGTATAAGAAAGTGCGCGCTTTTGTGGACACAAAAAAGGGGCGCCCTTTCCTGTGCCCTATGCCCTTTAATTCGGGCTACTTCATGAGTTTCAGATGCACTGCCGTCAACGCGGAAGCGCTGCGCCAGAAGCTGCTGCACGGGTACGGCATTGGAACCATCGCCATAGATGACCGCACCCTGCGGGTCGCTTTTTCGAGCCTGGAGGACGAACGCATCGATACGGTGTATGACGCCATCTACCAGGCCGCGGAAGAACTGGCAAAAAGCTAATCTTACGGGAATATACCCCGAACCCTCTTTGCTTTTACCAGCCGCGATACTGCCAGCATATATGCCGCGGTGCGGAAGTCCACGCTCTTGGTGGTTACAATTTCCATCACCTGCTTGAAGCTGCGCACCATAATTTTGGAAAGCATACTGTTCACCTGGTCTTCGTCCCACATGAGGTTTTGGATATTCTGCACCCACTCAAAGTAGGACACCACCACGCCGCCGGCGTTAGCCAGAATATCGGGTATGACGGCGATACCGCGTTTTTGGAAGATACGGTCCGCTTCCACCTTGGTGGGGCCGTTCGCGCCTTCCACAATCAGCTTGGCCCGCACTTTTTCGGCGTTGTCTTCCGTGAGCTGACCTTCAAGCGCGCAGGGAATCAGCACGTCGCAGTCACAAGCCAGCAATTCCGCGTTGGAAATCTGCCGGGCGCCATCGGGTTTACAGCCCGCAAGAGATTGGGAATGCTGCCCCAGGTATTGGGCAATATTGTCGATGTTCAGACCCTTGGGGTCAGACAAACCGCCGGAGGCGTCGCTCGCGGCGACAATCTTGTGCCCCAGGGCATACAGCAGTTTGCAGGTGTTGCTGCCCACATTACCCATGCCCTGCACCGCAATCCGCTGGGGGCCGGTCATATTGAAAAAGTTGAGCGCCTCCGTGGTGATGATGCTCACCCCGCGCCCTGTGGCTTCCGGGCGGCCCAAAGACCCGCCAATATCCAGAGATTTACCGGTTACCACGCCGGGCACCGCATAGCCGTGGAGCATACTGTAGGTGTCCATAATCCAGCCCATCACTTCGGCGTTGGTGTTCACGTCCGGCGCGGGAATGTCCTTTTCCGGCCCGATAATTGGGATAATCATCGCGGTGTAGCGCCGGGTCAGGCGTTCCAGCTCTCCCTTGGACAGCTTTGCGGGGTCGACTTTGACCGCTCCCTTGGCCCCGCCGTAGGGCAGGTCAACCACCGCGCACTTGAGCGTCATGGCGAACGCCAGGGCTTTGACGTCGTCTTCGTCTACGCTGGGATGGTAGCGGATGCCGCCCTTGCAGGGGCCGCGGGTACTGGAATGCTGCACCCGATAGCCTTCAAACACCTGGATGTCGCCATTGTCCATCTTCACTGGGATTGACACCTTCATTTCCCGTTCAGGAAACTTGAGTGGTTCATAGTCGTTGCGGTGAAGCTCGAGCTTATCCGCCGACACCTTCAATACCTGCAACATGTTGTCGTAGGGATTGTACTTCGTTTCTGCCATAATTAACTCCTTTGTTAATTGGTTTTTAATGCACACGGTATTTTGTTATTGCCCCCAGCGCGTTGCGGCCGCAAATTCCCCGAACACTTCGTCCTGAATCGCTTTGAGCAGTTCCGGCGCTTCGCCGCCCACGTATCTGTTGTCAATGAAATCCGCGGACAGGGCAATGGTACTGGTGCTTGAGGTGAGGATTTCGTCCGCGTCAAACAGTTCCGCCACGGTGAAGGCTCGCTCCATGACAGGAATACCCAGCCGGTTGCAGGCCGACAACAAATGCGTCCGGGCAATGCCGCGCAGAATCAGGTTGTCCGCGGGGTGGGTGATAAACACGCCGTCCTTGATGATATGTACGTTGCTGTGGGCGCATTCGGTCACGATGTCTCCCCGGTGTAGCACCGCCTCGTGAGCATCCGCTTCTCTGGCCCGCTGGGCGGCAATCACGCTGGGAATCAGGTTGAGGGTCTTGATGTTGCAGTGCAGAAACCGGGTGTCTTCCCAGGTAATCAGTTTGATTTTCTTGCTCAGGTCGGGAATCTTCGTGGACTTGAGCATAATCATAAGGTTTGACGGCCCCTCAGGGAACACATGGTTCCGTCTGGATGTGCCGCGGGTCCACTGCCAGTAAACCAGCAGGGGCACATTGTCCATTTTTTGTACCAGGCTGTTCAAAATCCCCTTGAGTTCTTCCTGAGAGCAGGAAGGTTGGATTTCCAGCAGCCTGGCGCTGGCGTAAAACCGGCCCACGTGCTCGTCCAGGGTGAAAATCACCCGGTTTGCGCAAATTGCCGCATCGTACACTCCATCGCCAAAGTAGTTGCCCCGGTCGTTCATGGGGACGGTCATTTCGTCCAGCGGGCCCCAATTGCCATTGTAATAACCTAACGCGTCCATATAATCCTCGTAATTATAGTTTTCTTAAGTATAGCAAATGGAGGGAAGTTTTTCAACAGGTACGCAATTACTTCGCTTTCCCTTTCGCGGGATAGTATAAACTAGTATCAGGCTGATACTGGTATTACTATTGCACGGGAAGCGCACACCGGTTCTGGCCGGCAAGAAGACTAAAACTGCACCCCCGCAAAGAAGGCAAACTTGTGCGAATTCCGGTCGTTCAGCCGGTAGGCGTCAAGAAAACCGCTGCCCAGCGTGGTGGATGTGCCGCTGTATTGGTGCACATAATCCCAGGAAAACCCGGCAAGGTCTGATTAACCTGGCAAATTCTTTGTAAATGCGGGAGCCTCGGACTATTTGTTCCATTTTGGCAAGGCTTGAGAAGGCGGAAACCCCATCACGGCCTTAAACTGTTTTGAAAAATAGAGCGTATCATCGTAACCGCAGCTTTCGGCTACTTCACGCACTTTGTACTCGCCGCTCCGCAGCATGTTGAGCGCGTTACGTATCCGGGTGCGGATAAGATACTGATGAATCGTCATGTTGGTTTCTTTCTTAAAGAGGGCGTCAAAATAGATGGGGTTAAGGTTAAATTTGTCCGCGATTGTATGTACCGGCAAATTATCAGTGAAATGTTTTTCGATATACCGCTTTGCACGGATGATGCGGAAATCTTTGGCGGCATCATCATGTTTGTTTGCGCTGAGTTCTACAAGCCGGTGTATAAGCAGCAAAAAAAGCCCGTTAATTCTAAATGTGTATCCCGGCTCTTTATCGAGATATGCGGAAAAAAGCTCTCCAAAAATCTGGGTAAATTCTTTCCGTACTCCTATGTGACTGAACACCGGCAGAGGAA
>JAITOJ010000139.1 GCA_031290005.1 Treponema sp.
GGGGGGGGGCACATACTGTCCCTTCGCATCATTCAAAAACATGAGGTGAGTATAGCAAAGCAGGGAAAAAAGTGTCAAGGGGCGCGTGGAATTGCGAATTGCGGTATTGTCGCTCACACTCATTGAAACAACTGCCTGATTGCGGTATAACACTGAATATGATTGTGATGAAATTTGGCGGCTCCTCGGTTGCCAGTGCGGAACGGATTGCTACGGTAGCAAAAATTATCGCAACATATACAGAAAAAAGACCCATAATAGCGCTTTCCGCCATGGGGGATACTACTGACTATTTGCTTGAGGCTGCGGACAGGGCCCTTGCCGGCGTGGTGGATATTGAACGGGTAAAAGCCCTTCATCTGGACGCCATAAAAGAACTGGGCATTGATGTGCCTGAGTTGGCTCCCCTTCTGGATAGTATAGAAACCCTGCTCCGGGGGGTCTCCATGCTCAGGGAGCTTTCCAAACGGACCCGGGATTACCTGGTATCTTTTGGCGAACGCCTTTCAGTACGAATTATGGCGGCCTGGCTGCGCAAACAAGGAATCCCTGCCCGGGCAATGGATGCCTGGGACGCGGGGATTTTTTCGGATTCAGCGTTTATGCAGGCTGAACCCCTTGCCTCGGTATGGGAAACCATCCCAAAAGCCTTTGCGGAGTACCAGGCTGGGGTTGACAGACAGGTTCCCGTGGTAACCGGGTTTATCGCCAAAGATGCCCACGGCGACATCACCACCCTGGGCCGGGGCGGAAGCGATCTTACCGCGACTTTGCTGGGCGCGGCTTTGGGGGCGGAAGAAGTGCAGACCTGGAAGGATGTGGATGGTATCCTGACAGCGGACCCCCGAATCGTGAAAGATGCCCGCCTGGTTCCAGAGGTTACCTATGATGAAGCGGCGGAACTGGCCCATTTTGGCGCTCAGGTTCTGCATCCCCGGTCAATGACCCCCTGCCGGAAAACCGGTACGCTAGTGCGGGTTAAAAATTCCTACAATATGGCTTCTCCGGGGACAGTAATTACGGCGGAGCACAAACCGAAAATCGCGCCGGTACGAGTCATCACGATGATAAAAGGCGTGCGCCTTATCGACATCGTATCTTCACGGATGCTGGGGGCGTCGGGCTTTCTGGCTCATATATTCAACCAGTTTCTCAAATGGAATATCAGCGTTGATGTAGTGGCCACCAGCGAGGTGTCGGTTTCGCTTACGGTAAATACCCCGGAAGATTTGACTGGTCTGCTGGAAGATGTGGGACGGGTCGCGGCTGTGGAATGCCGGACCGGCAAGGCGATTATCAGCGTGATTTGTGACGTGCGGCGTTCCAGCGCGATTCTGGCGGACTGTTTTGCGGCTCTGGAAGCCGAACATATCAATGTGCAGATGATCAGCCAGGGGGCGTCCAAAGTGAATATCAGCTTAATCTGCGATGACCCGGAAGCGGACCGGGCTATCCAGGCGTTACACCGGGCATTTTTTGGCTAACGAAGGAATTAAAGGACATATTGGAGGGATTATGAAACTGGTTTTGACCGGATATGGCAGAATGGGGCATTTAATCAAACAAAAGGCAGTCAACCGGGGGCATGAGATTGTGCTGACCATTGACCCTGCATCTGAAGATGCGGACATCCGTTCGGGAGTCGCAAACCGCGATGAGACAATCGGGGCAATCAAAAACAGCGGCGCCGAGGGTATCATCGATTTTAGTACGCCCGCCGCGATAGTGGGGAACCTGCGGAATGTGCTCCCCCTCCGGCTGCCTATCGTAGTGGGGACTACGGGCTGGAAAGCGGACGAAGCATCCATTGCCGCTCTGGTAAGCGTTACCGGCGGCAGCATCCTGCGGTCAGCTAATTTTTCCCTGGGGGTCAATCTGTTTTTCCGGGTGGTTTCCGAAGCCGCGCG
Source organism: Treponema sp. (assembly GCA_031290005.1). Classification (GTDB taxonomy): domain Bacteria; phylum Spirochaetota; class Spirochaetia; order Treponematales; family Treponemataceae; genus JAISTZ01. The sequence goes on from JAITOJ010000139.1 coordinate 1,908, forward strand.
GATTTTTGCGGATTTTGACGACTACGATGTGGCGGTGTGGGAAGGCCACCATAACCAGAAGGCGGACAGTCCTTCGGGGACTGCCATGGAAATCGCCCGGCGGATACTGGCGGAAAACAAGCGGAAAACAAGCCTTGTCACCGGGGAATTCAAGGCCAAGCCTCAGCCGGAAGCGCTTCATGTATCTAGCACCCGGATTGGCTCTTTTCCCGGAACGCATACGGTCTTTTTTGATTCAACGGCGGATACGATTGAACTGACCCATGTTGTCCGCAATCGTGAGGGCCTTGCCCTGGGCGCGGTCTATGCCATGGAGCGCTTTGCGGAAGCTCTGAGGTCAGGCAGACTCAAACAAGGGAAGTTATATGGACTGGAGGATGTGTGGTAGGGATGCCATGAATTTATTCTTCCCTAATGCTAAACCGCTTGACTTTTTTTTCCGTTTGCACTATATTTCTCTCTGCATGAAGGCGCTGACCTGACGCGGGCGAGAGTGGTGAAATTGGCAGACACGCCAGACTTAGGATCTGGTGCCCCAGGCGTAAGGGTTCAAGTCCCTTCTCTCGCAATACCAACGTTATTGCGAACGTGAAACCGGCGGGAATAGCTCAGTGGTAGAGCGCAACCTTGCCAAGGTTGATGTCGCGGGTCCGACTCCCGTTTCCCGCTTGATAGGCGGTTCGGAGTAATCTGAATCGCTTTTTTTTTAAGAACCTGTGAATTATATGAGGATGTCCCGGTGCAATACGACAAAGAAATTACTAAACTGGAAAAATCCGCGGTCAAGCTGGCCGTGCGGATTCCCAAAGAAGAAGTTGTAAGCCAATACAACGCCCTGCTTGCCAAATATGCCAAAAGCCTTCAGCTCCCCGGTTTTCGCAAGGGCCACGTGCCCGCTCCGGTGCTGGAACGCAAACTGGGGGACGCCCTGAAGCAGGAAACCTCCGGGGAACTGGTGGAAAAGTCCCTGACCGAAATCTTTGAAAAGATTGACGAAAAACCCCTGCCCTACTCCCAGCCCAAGCTGGAGAACGATCCCAAGGTGGATTTGAACGCCGGGTTTGAATTTGAAGTCACCTATGAGGTGTTCCCCGCGGTTCCGGCCATCACCTTTGAGGGAGTCGTCCTCAATGACCCCCAGGTGGCCGTGGGCAAGGCGGAACTGGAGGCGGAACTCAAGCAGATTCAGGAGCGGAACGCCCTGGTGCTGGACAAAAAAGACGAGGAAGTCGTGGCAAAGGGCGACATTGTGACCATCGACTATTGGGAAGTGGACGAAGCGGGAACGGAAGTGCCGGGCAGCCGCCGGGATGACTTTGTGTTCACCGTCGGCAGCGGCCATCTCTACCAGTTTGACGATGACATTGTGGGCATGAAGAAGGGCGAGACCAGGCAGTTTCTCAAGACCTATGCCGATGACGCGGAAAACGGGTTTGCCGGCAAGACGCTGACTTTCAAGGTGACGGCCAAGGCGGTGAAAATCAGAAACCTGCCGGACATTGACGACGAGCTTGCCCAGGACGTGAACGAGAAATACCAGACCCTGGCGGATTTGAAGGCCGCTCTTACCAAACAGCTTGAATCCCAGCGGGACGACCGGCTCCGGGAACTCAAGATTGAGTCCCTGCTCAATCAGTTGGTGAAAAAGAATCCCATTGAGCTGCCTGAATCCATGCTGCAAGCCCAGCTAGAAATGCGCTGGGAGCAGTTCCTGGGTCAGTTCGGCGACCGCCGGCAGTCCGAGTCCGCTTTTTCCAAAATGAAGGACGGGGCGATGGCGGAATGGCGGGGGGCCACGGAAACCCAGCTCAAAAGCCGCCTGATTGTGGAGCATCTTTTGAAAGACCGGAATATTGCCTGCGCTCCTGAGGAACTGGAAGCGGAGTATGGCCGGATTGCGGAGCGCATGGAAGTCTCTGTGGAGGACGTACAGAAGCAATATGCCGAGGGCAGCTACAAGGAATACCTGGCGGACGAGGTGAAAGACCGGAAACTCTACGATGAGCTGTTCAAGCAGGTGAAGGTGGAAAAGGGCGGCAAAATGACCTTTGAGTCCCTCTTTGCCCCGCCGGAGCACGACCACGAAGGCCACGGTCATGAACATTCGGGAGAAAAGGCATGAATACACAAAACGAACAAATGAATACCCTGGTTCCCTATGTGGTGGAACAGACGGGTAACGGCGAGCGTTCTTATGATATTTTTTCCCGGCTTTTGAAAGACCGGATTGTGTTTGTGGACGGTGAAATCAACGATGCCACCGCCGACCTGGTGGTGGCCCAAATGCTGTTTCTGGAGTCCCAGAATCCGGAAAAAGACATCAGCATGTACATCAATTCGCCGGGGGGCTCGGTTACCGCCGGGCTGGCGATTTACGACACTATGCAGTACGTCAAGTGCGAAACCCAGACCATCTGCCTGGGGCAAGCGGCCAGCATGGCGGCTATTCTGCTTGCCGGAGGGAGTGCGGGCAAGAGAATCGCCCTGCCGTCCTCGCGGGTGATGATTCATCAGCCCTGGGGGGGCGTTCAGGGCCAGGCGTCGGATATCGCCATTCAGGCCCGGGAAATCGTCCGGCTCAAGCGGCTCACCATCGAGTATTTTGCTTCCCACACAGGAAAAACCCCGGAACAGGTGGCAAAGGATATGGAGCGGGATTTTTTTATGTCCGCTGAAGAAGCAATATTGTACGGCATTGTCGACCGGATAATGCCCAGGAGGAATTATGGCCCGAAATCGAAATGATACGCGTTTTTGTTCCTTTTGTGGAAACTTTGGGGACGCCAAGCATCGGCTGGTAGCCGCGCCGGGAAACGATATTTTTATTTGCAGTCAATGCGTAAACACCTGCGCGGGTATCCTGGCGGAAAATAAAGTGACCAGCCCCTTTGCCCTGGAGGACGTGCCCACCCCCCGGGAGTTCAAAGCCTACCTTGACCAGTATGTCATCGGCCAAGATTACGCCAAAAAGGCCCTGTCCGTGGCGGTGTATAACCACTATAAGCGGCTCTCCCTCAAAGAGACCGCGGAAGATGTGCAGCTCGAAAAATCAAACATCCTGCTCATCGGCCCCACAGGTTCCGGAAAGACCCTGCTGGCAAAAACCCTGGCCCGCCGGCTCAAGGTGCCCTTTGCCATTGCGGACGCCACCACATTGACCGAGGCGGGCTATGTGGGGGAAGACGTGGAAAACGTGCTCCTCAAGCTGATTAACGCCGCGGACGGCAACATTCAGGCAGCGGAACGGGGCATCGTTTTTATCGATGAAATCGACAAAATCAGCCGCAAGTCGGAAAATGTGTCCATCACCCGGGACGTGTCCGGGGAAGGGGTGCAGCAGGCGCTCCTCAAGATTATCGAGGGAACCAAGGCCAGCGTGCCGCCCCAGGGGGGCCGTAAGCATCCGAATCAGGAAATGCTTGACAT
>JAITOJ010000029.1 GCA_031290005.1 Treponema sp.
ACCAACGCCACGTCGATTTTCCGGGTGCACCCGGAGTGCTACGAGGACAGCGTGGGCAGGGCGTTCTCCATGCACAACCGCAACCCCTTCGGGTTCAACGACCTGACTTTTGTGAACAACGTGGAGGAATCCAAGGCCCTGAACGACAAACAGGGGCCGCTGATCATCATCAGCGCGGACGGCATGTGCGAAACCGGGCGGATTGTGCATCACCTCTACAACAATATCGCCAATAAGGCCAACATCGTGCTTCTGGTGGGTTTTATGGCTGACCACACCCTGGGCAAACGCCTGCGGGACGGTGAGAAAGAGGTGCCCATCCTGAACGAAAGGCTCAAGGTGAACGCGGAAATCGAGCAGATTCACGCCTTCAGCGCCCACGCGGACTACACGGAATGCCTGGAATGGCTCAACCGGGTGGACACTTCCCGGCTCAAAAAGTTGTATTTAGTCCACGGCGAACCTGAAGCCCAGGCGTTCTTTGCGCGCTATCTGGCGGAAAACGGCTATGACCAGGTGGAAATCGTCCGCTACAATGAGACGTATAGCGCAGCGTAATCTATTTTTTTAGGAGGAGTATATGACAGTTGATTTGGTAATGACCAAAAATCCGGCCTTTATTCACCCGGACGCGTCCCTGAACGATGCCAAGGCCCTGATGAGCAAATACCATATCGGCAAGCTGCCGGTGCTGGACGCCCGCAACCGGCTGGCGGGGCTGGTGACCAAAAAGGATTTGCTCAGCGCGGGGCCTTCCGCGGCCACCCCCCTGGATATGTACGAAATCAGCTATTTGCTTTCCAAAATTACGGTGGAAAAAATCATGGTCAAACAGGTGATTACCGTGCGGACAGAAGAGGTGGTGGAAGAGGCGGCGCGGATTATGGCGGATAACGGCATCGGCTGTCTGCCGGTGATGGATGGCCCCGTCCTGGCGGGGATCATCACCGAAAGCGATTTGTTCCGCGCCTTTATCGGCATGTTCGGCGCCCGGGAACCGGGGGTGCGGGTCACCTTTCTGGCGGAGGAAAAGCCGGGCGCCCTGGCCGCGGTGACCCACACCTTGAGCGGCCTGAACGCCAATATCGTCGCCCTGGTGACCTATCCAGGGGACAACATTTCCAACAAACGGTGCACCATCAAGGCCGACGGTATCAGCCGGGAACAGATGCGCTCGGCCCTGGAGCAAAGCGGCGTGGTGATTGAGGACGTGCGGTAATTAGTCTTGACTAATGCATGAGTTTTTCAGTATAGTAGATACATTAAATTAACCGGAGGTTTATATGGCTGTCAGTAAAAACGCCCGCACTACCGTTACAACGCATAAATTTATGTGTTCCTGCGGGGGCGAAGTTCACATGAAAACGCTGTTTGAAAGCGGAAAACTAAAGAACATCGCGGAGTGCGATAAATGCAAGCGCACCGAACGGCGTCCTAAAGATTTCAGATAAGACTCGCTATTCTCCGCGCCGCCCGATTGACGGCGCGGAAAGCCTTATTCTTTCACGCTGCCCATAGTCAAACCGGAAATGATAAACCGCGACATAAAAATGTAGAAAATCAGAATCGGAATAATTGATATGGCAATGCCCAGATAAATGCCCCCGAATTCGGTACGGTAAATATCGCCCCGGAGGGTCTGAACCAGCATAGGCAAAGTATACTTTTTCATGCTGGAAATAAGCACAAAGGGAGTAAAAAAGTTATTCCAGTTGCCCACAAAGGAGAAAATCGCCTGGGCCGAAAGCGCCGGAGTCAGAATGGGCAGCACTACGGTATTGAAAATGCGGAATTCCTGTGCGCCGTCTATCCGCGCCGCGTCAATCAATTCCTTGGAAAGAATGGAAGCCATATACTGACGGATAAAAAGTACGGTTCCCGCGGCCGCGATGGCCGGTATGATGAGGGGAATGTAATTGTCCAGCAAACGCAGGCGCGCCATAAATTGGTAGAAGCCGATGAATCCCAGCGTAGACGGTAGAGTGATGATAACCAAAATAGCCGTCCACAGCAGATTGCGGCCCCGAAACCGGTATACGTGAATTCCGTAAGCGGTCATGGCGGAAAAATATACCGAAAGCACCGTAGCAGAAACCGCAATAACCGCACTGTTCAGAAAGCCCTGCCAAATCTGGAAACCCCGTCCGGTCAGTATCTGCCAGTTCCGCATGGTATTGCCGCCGGGAAGCAGGGAAAGCCCCCGGTTTATCTGTTCTGTGCTCCGAGTTGCGTTGATAAGCATGAGCCACAGGGGAATAATCGCCAGGAGAGACAAAAATATCATGACCAGATAAATAAAAAAACGTTCCGTATTCAAACGCGCTTTGTAGGAATTCATGCCGCCTTCTCCTTTTTCAGGTCGTTTCTATCCTGAAGCATGAAGAAAATCACCATGGAAATGATTATGGTGATTATAAATATGCCCACTGAAATAGCTGCCGCAAAGGAATAATCGTTGACCCCCTGGAACGCCACATTATAAAAATACATATTGGTGGTCCGTATTTTGAAGTCCGGCGCGCCGCGGCCATCGGTGAGCAGGAAGGGAATGTCGTACATCTGCATGCCTCCGATTACGGAAGTCACCAAAATGTAGAGCATCATGGGACGCAGCAAAGGCAGGGTGATATGCAGGGTGGTCTGGCGGCTGTTCGCACCGTCCACCACGGCGGATTCATAGAGGGACGACGGAATACTGGTAATACCCGCCATGAGCAGGATAACTGTTTGGCCGTACCACATCCAGAACTGGATGAAGGCCACTACCCCGCGGGTGGTGGGAACACTGCGGAAAAAATTAAAGGCCTCGTGCGCTGCCTGCCCGTCTTTTATAACGGTACTGTACAGCCCCAGGTTCCGCGTTAAAAACTGGTTAATCGGCCCAGTGGGATAATAAAACATACTCCGGAAAAGCATGGCCACCGAAACGGCAGTGAGCAGGTTTGGCATATAAATAATTGCCCGCACCAGATTTTTGCCCCTGAGTTTGAGCCGCATATCGGAAAACCAGATGGAAAGTATCAAGGCCAATCCAATCTGGGGTAAAAAATTCCATCCCCAAATAACAAAGGTATTCCCCACAGCCTCCCAGAAATATTTATCCTTTACGAGGCGTGAAAAATTCGCAAGTCCGACTATGGAGTAGTCGGAACGCAAGCCTTTCAGGTCGCTGAAGGCGAGCAAAAAGGTATTTATCATGGGCCATAAATTAAAAAAACAAAACGTCGCCACAAAAGGCAATACAAAAAAATATCCCCAGCGCTGAAGCCGGGATTCATTACCGCCTATTTTTTGCTTCATGAAACTTCTCCCTGCATTTCAGTAAAAGCTGAAAAAAAGGCGGCTTCTGCCGCCTTTTTTTTCCAAGACAATCCGGAAAATCAGTTCCCGAAAAGTTCCTTAAAATCCGAGTTGGGCGCTCACTTGCGCTTTGAAGTCCGCCGCAGCCTGTTCTTTCGTTTTTTCTCCAAGCATATAGGCGGTAGCGGCTTCCTGAAAAAGCGCCTCAACCGCCTGGTCGGTTCCCTGGGTCAATTTACCGTCCACATTCTTTGCCATTTCAGCAAAAGCGGCGTAATGGTTTTGTCCTCCCAAGAAAGGCTCGGAATAGGAATCTTTGATCTTATCCACTACTTTCAGGTTGTCCACCAAATCCCCTGAATCTTTCGCATAGGCTTCAAGGAAAGCGTCATCGGTGGTCAGATAGCGAATCAAATCCTTTGCCCCTTCGGGGTTTTTGGTATTCTTCCACGCTCCAATCCAAGTGCCGCCCCAGCGCCAGCCCACGGGACCGGGAACCATTGCCCAATCGCCGGCAGTGTCAGGCGCGTTCTGCTTGAGCACATAGTGCAGACCCCAGGTAGGCAGGAAGAACGAGAACGCCTCAACAAGGTCCCCGGTCTCATTGGTAAGGGTTCCCTGCATGGCCGCAAACCAGCCTTCCGACCACTGGGCCACCTGACCTGAGTAATCCTTGTCACGCAGGATCTTTACGAAATCCATGTATTCCAGCATAACCGGGTCGACAACGAGTTTGCCGTCCACAATCCAACCGTTTGCGCGACCGCTCAGGAAAGGGCGCAACAAGTCGCCGGTGGTGGATACGACAACGCATTTGCCGCCGGATGTTGTCTTGAGCAGTTCAGCGGTTTCCAGGAATTTATCAAAATCGGTGAAATAGGTTTGCACCTCGGCGGGGTCGTCGGTTCCGAGATATTTTTTCGCCAGACTGCGGCGGTAAAAAAGCGCGCCCGGAGCGGCCTGCCAGGACATGCCGTACACCTTGCCGTTATAGCTGCCCACTTCGGCAGGATACGCCAGCAGTTTGTCTTTGTTTGATTCATAAATATCGGTGATGTCCAGAAGCAGTCCTGATTCGATATACTTCCGGACAAAGTCGCTTTCCAGAGCGAAAACATCCGGAGCTCCCTGGCCGGAAGAAAGAACCGGGTCAAGTTTACTGGGAAACTGCTCGGTCGGCGTCAGGGAGTATTCAACAGCGACACCGGGATGAGACGGCTTGTAATACTTTTCAATCATACTCTGCAATTCATCGGTAAACGACCAGACCACAAGTTTGTTCGAACCCGCGGCAGCTTCTTTTTTTGCACACCCGGTTACGCTGACCAAGAGCGCAAGGGCGGCGGACACAACAAGAAATTTTTTCATTTCTTTTCCTCCAAGTTTTGGTATGAATAAGAATAATCAGCAATATAACAAAATACTATAGGTGTTTTACCGGATACAGTAACCGTCGTTTGCCCGCCACTCGTCGAGCTGCGCCTGAATAAGGGCTTTACCTTCTTCAAGAATATGCATCTGAGCCTCTTTTGACGGGGGGGCGGGATATATTTTCAGGATTTTTATCCGGTAGTAGCCATTCCGCAGGTTCCGAAAAATGCCATCCAGTGTCGCGATCCGATAGCCCCCATCCAGGGCGCAGACCGCCACGGGCAGGGGGTGGTCTTTCATGAGCCGGCGGAATCCCGCGGCATAGAAAGTTCCCACCGAACCGTCCCGGCTCCGGTGGCCTTCGGGAAACAGCACCGGGATTTGCCCTCTGGCGATTACCCTGCCGCTGAAGGCATCCAGAAGTTTCATGGTCCTGGCGGGCTGCCCGCTCCGGGGAATCAGGGCGTGTTCCTGGGCCCGGAGGATTTGACCAATCAGCGGGGCCTTGCCCAGTTCTTCTTTTGCCACAAACCGGAGCGCCTTGCCGGGGAAAAAATACATAAAAAGGATAATGTCCAGCAGACTTTGGTGATTGGCAATAATCATACAGTGTTCCGGCAGCTTGTCCTTGTGGTCCTTATAGCGGAGCGTCCGAAAATGTACATAGACGTTGAATGCCTTAAAAACCATGGGAACCATGGTTTTTATATACAAGTCCGAAAGAGCCAGCCGCGCCTTTTTGCTCACCGGATAGACCAGAACCAGCAGAATTGCGCCCAACCCTGCAATATACACCAAACCGAAAACCACGATAAAAGCCAGCATACTTCACCTCACACCAAAAAATCCGCCACTTTGGACGCGATGGTTTTAATCGAGCCGGACAGCAGCCTGGTTTCCGGTATGCTGTCCAAAAAGATTCTGCCGTACTGCTTATCCGTCAGGCGGCGGTCCAGAGCCACCACCACCCCCCGGTCAGTGGAGTGCCGCAAAAGCCGCCCGAAGCCCTGCCGGAACTTGATGACCGCCCCGGGGACGCTCAATTCCATAAAGGAACTGCGCCCCTGTTTTTCCAGGGCCTCGCAGCGGGCGGCAAACACCGGGTCGCTGGGCACGCTGAAGGGCAATTTTACCATAATCACCTGAGAAAGGGAATCACCGGGCACGTCGATGCCTTCCCAAAAGGAATCGGTGGCAAAAAGCACGCTGGAACGGTCTTGCTTAAAGAGATGCAGAAGCCGCGCCCGGTCATCGTCCCCCTGTCTGAGCAGGGTATACCCCGATCCCCGGAGAAATACCTCCGCCGCTTCCCAGGTCTGGCGCAGCGCGCTGTGGGACGTAAAGAGGGCCAGCGTCCGACCGGCAGCGGCCTCAATCAGTTTGCAGACCGCTTCTTCGGTGTAGGCCTGAAACCCCTCGTCCGAGGGGAAAGGCGCGTCGTCCGGGATGGCCAGCAGCACGTTGCTTCGGTACGGGAAGGGCGAGGCAAACTCCGCGCAGACCACCCGGTCAGGATCGGCAAAGGACGCGCCGGAACGGGTGAGCCAGTAGGAAAAGCTCTTGCCCGTACGGAGCGTCGCGGAGGTGCAGACCACGGTTTTTACCGGCGCGAACACCCCGGCGTTCATCTTGGGGGCGATGTCCAGGGGGGTCTGGATGAACACGGGATACCACACCGGGTCTTTTGACTCCCGCCGGGTAAAGGCGTTTTTTTCCAGCCAGAAGACGCTTTCCGGGTGTTCCTTCCATTCCAGGAAGGTTTTGCAGAACAGGGCCGCGTCAGAAAGCCGCCGGTACACCTGGCGGCTTTCCCAGACCGCCGGGATGTCTCGGTCTTCCTCGTCAATGGCGTCCAGGATTTTTTGCAGCCCTCCGGTGTACACAATCAGGGCGTCCCGGAGCTGCACAAAGAGGCCGAAGATGTCCCCAAAGTACAACTCGTTTTCCGGGACCAGCCGGTAGGCGCTGTTGTCCTCAAAAAGCCGCATCCCGGCGGTTTCCAGGGCTTCCAGCACCGCCGTGATGTGTTCCGCCAGGCTGATAACAGAGCCCAGTTCGTCCTCCGCCTTTGAGAGGTTTTGCAGGGCGTTGAGGTAGCCGTAGTTCCTGCCGTTTCGGGCGTGATACAGGAGATTGAGCTGTTTGGTGACCCGGAACCGGGACAGGCGGCCGGAAAAAAAGCTGGTGGCCGCGTCCTCGATGCCGTGGGCTTCGTCAAAGACAAGGCGGCTGTACGGGGGCAGCACGGCGGTATCCTCAAAGCCCAGGCCGGAAAGCCGGGAATCCACATCGGCGAACAGCAGATGATGGTTCACCACCAGGATTCCCGCGTCCGCCGCGTCTTTCCGCAACCGCATGACAAAGCACTGTTCCCGGCGGGGACAGCGCATACCCATGCAGGCGTCGGACTCGGAATTGACCCGGCTCCACACCGCGCTGGTGGGCATAAAGGACAAGTCCGAACGGCTGCCGTCTCTGGTGGCCGCCGCCCAGGAAGCGATGCGCTCAAGCTCCTCGGCATCCTCGGAAAACAGGTCTTTTTCTTCCGCCGCGCCCTGGAGCCGCCGCAGGCACACATACTGCTGGCGGCCCTTAATGAGCAGGGTCTTCACGTCCCTGCCGATGATTTCCTTTGCCGCGGGTATGTCCTTTTCCATAAGCTGCTGCTGCAAATTGATGGTTCCCGTGGAGATGACAATCCGCTCTTTGTTTTTCAGATGCCAGAGCAGGGCTGGAATCAGGTAGGCGAAGGATTTGCCCACCCCGGTTCCTGCCTCAAACACGCCGATATGCCCATTGTTAAAGGCTTCGCAGATGTGCATCAAGAGGCCGATTTGGGTGGGCCGTTCCTCAAAGGCGGGATTGTTCCGCGCCAGGGGGCCTTCCGCGGAAAGGTAGAGGGCCGCTTCGTCCGCGTCTATGGGCTGCAGATACTGTTCGTCCGCCGCTCCGTCTTCCTGTTCTTCCGGGTAATCTTCGTAGTCCGTGTCCATTGCCGCCATCATAGCGGATCGCGGGGAGTTTTTCAACGGCGCGGAGCACAAAGCGCAGACTGCTGCTCCCGCCGCCTTCGGGGATAAGCGCTTCCTCTTATCAGCCTTGTGATAAGGGTCTTATCAGCCTTGTGATAAGGGTCTTATCAGCCTCGTATTAAGGGTCTTATCAGCCTCGTATTCAGGGTCTTATCAGCCTCGTATTAAGGGTCTTATCAGCCTCGTGATAAGGGTCTTATCTCCGCGCCTCCGCGTGAGCCTTGGACCCCGCTGTTTGACATTTTCCCGATTCCGCGCTATGCTTCCCCCATGACACTACAACAAACCGTAACCATCCCCGCCGACCGGCGGCTGTATCTGGAGCTGCCGGAAACGTTTAGCCCCGGCATTGCGAAAGTTGTCATCACCATTACCCGCATCGCCGGTGAGGGTATCGAAGACGAATGGGTAACGGCGCCCGTTGAAAGCCAAGACCGCCCCGCTCCGGGCCACCGGCTCACCCCCCGGCAGCTTGCGGCTATCGAAAACTGCGCCGGACTCACCGAGGGCATCCTGACCAGCGACGACATCCTGGAAAGCCGGCGCGAGGACTTGGCGCTTGAGGAGGCGAAGTGGGAGCGGCTATACGGCAAGGAAGGCAAAAAATGACCTGCGTTCTTGATGCCTGCGCCCTGACGGCCTTCCTTGACCGGGAAAGAGGGGAAGGCTTTGAAGCGGTTCGTGACTTGTTTAACCGCGCCGATGCGGAGGGCATCACTATCCGCATGAGTATCGTCAATCTGATTGAGGTGTATTACGGCTGTATCCGAAAATACAAATCGGTGGAAGCAGCGGATGAAATCATGCGCCAGGTGAACGAGCTTCCGATAGAGGTGATTAAAACGGTCAGCGATGCGGTGTACCGCGAAACCGCTCGGTTTAAGACCCGTTATTCCATGTCCCTTGCGGATGCGTTTCTCTGCGCCACCGCCAAGAACCTCGCCGCCACCCTGGTGACCAAAGACGGCGAGATTAGGCCGGCAGAGCAACGCGAGAAGCTCTCCGTGTTCTGGATAAAGTAAACTACTTCGTTTCATTTCTTTCTTCTATTATTGTAGCCTATTCGCCCCGCCTGGACTGTAGGTCAATAGAAAACAAACTGCATTGGAGCCTGGATGTTATATTTCGGGAGGATGCCTCGCGGGTCACGAAAGACCACGGGCCGGAAAATCTGAACACCTTGCGGAAGCTGGCGCTTTCGCTTCTGAGAGCCGCCCCAAGCCCCAGAAGCGGCAAGAAAAAAATCACCGGCCCAAAACGACAATTCATTGCCGCCATGAACCCGGACTATTTGTCCACCGTGCTCTTTCAAAAATAAATGCAGGTGCCCTGGCGCAAACGGGCGATAGTATTGACGATTTGAGTATAGTATGGTAATTTTTTAAAAATTGGAAGGAGAAACCAAATGACGGACGCTGACACGCTGGATTTTAACAAATATCGGTCTTTTAACATTGAAAAGATCATTCAGGTTTTCGCTATATTCAAAAACACGCAGGGACAGAGGATAAACTTGAAATGATAAAGTACCTCTTTTTTGCTGACCGGCTTAATTTGAGACGACATTTTTTTCTTATCTCAATGGATGTATATTACGC